>JAKITE010000025.1 GCA_021648225.1 Paracoccaceae bacterium | reverse complement strand
TTGGGCACGGGCCAGGTCGGGGCGCAGGTTTGGTGGGTTTTGGGTCATGGGGGCTGTATAATCGGCTTATTGGCCAATCGAAACCGCTAATTGCCGTCAATATCGCGGTATTGCTCGGGGTTTTTGCCTGAATAATACCAGAATATCCCGCGAATTTTGGCATAAAATTTGAGCGCCACGCCATAACGTTTCATCGCCCAGCGTTCCCGAAACGGCAGGGCAACACCAGCGAGGATCAGGTTTACCACGCCTAAAGCCATGCTACGATACAAGATTTGCAAGGTCCAACCCCATGCAAAAATTGCTGATTTACGGTGATGACGCACCTTGGCCAAAATGAAATTGCTCATGCTCACCCGCTTCAGCCGCGCCTTGAGGCTGGTGCGGGTGTCGTGAATATCTTCTTCGGTGCGCGCGCCGGAAACAAACCGGATTTTACCGCCCTTGCTCAAGTATTGCACGCCAAAATCCGTATCTTCGCCACCCAGAAAGTTATATGCCATGTCAAACCGCAACCCCATGCCCGAAGCCCTGAAAACCGAGGCATCAATGGCGGTATTTCCGCTTACAGCTTCGCGTAACAATGCGCCAGTTGGCAGTTTTTTAGGCAAATTTAAAGTCGGATACCAATAGGGTACATCTTTGGGCACCTGACGCCGCCAATCTCCGACAAAGACTTTTGTATCGGGAAACTCTCGAATTGCCGCCACCATATGCACCAGCCATTGCTGGTCAATAATCTGGTCATCATCAACCCCCCCCATCCAGTCAACCTGCATTTTCGCCACCGTATCCAGAATTTTATTGCGCGCATATACCAGCCCTGCGCGGGGTTCCGATACATGGGTCAGAGGCAAAACCTTGCCAAAATCCTGCAATATCTCCTGATATTGCGAGGTCTCGTTATTTTCGACCACCAGCACGGATACTGCTATATCTTCAGGGATCACAAGCTGGTCAAGCGAAGCAAGGCAACGCCGCAATAACTGTGGACGCTGACGGGAACATAAAGCAATACAAAAGGATAGAGGCTGTTCTTCTTTATTCATACGCGCCATTTGCTCCGGCATTAACACTATTGCATTTCGGCAACAGGTATCCCACAAACAGAATTAATACCACCAATTAACGCAAAAACACTGGTTATTGCCAAAAACCTATGCTTAAAGGGGGATGCCGAACGGCTAACCTTAATTGCGCAAATTCTAAGGAATAAAAACATGAAATCTCTTACACTGGCCCTATTGGGCACACTTGCAGCAGGCGCTGCATCCGCTGGCACATTGGTTTACACCGCACCAGAAGTCACCATGATTGAAGAAGCTGCTCCTATGGGCGGTTCCGGTGCTTGGTTGATCCCACTGGTAATTCTCGGGGTTCTGATTCTTGCACTGACAAGCACTGAAACCTCCACATAAGGTTTTCACCTTATCCAAGAATTAAACGGACGCCACCGGCAACGGGGCGTCCGTTTTTATTTTATCCTTAACAATCTGGCTATGCAACCGCGATACCGCCGCATGGGGCAATAGCCCCGTTTGAACAAGGATGTTCAGCGCTGGAATCTCCGCAAAATATGTCGGCTTATCTGGTCAGGATCCAACACGGCACGGCAATCGGAAATATAGCCACAGCCCCCAGCCGACCGGAGAAAATTTACAAATTTTCTTCTGTTTTCTGCGCGGTTAGATTTGTGTTTTGTTGTGACACTGTTAACCATCAGGAACCGGTTTTGTCACGCAAGACCAAGGGCCAATTGCGGTCTATTCGCTATAGAAATATACCTGTTGCGTCATGTTGGTCACAAAACATGTGTTGGCCTGAATCCGCATTTCTGTGCGCCGATAACCCGGATCACTAAACAACGCCCGCGCTGTGCTGGCCGCCTCTCCGGTGCAGGGCGGCACGGTTAATTCCTGATAGTTAAGGTCACGCATACAGATGTTATAGTTATTCAGGCGCAGCACCGCATTGGTGTCTTCGGTATAGAAGCCAACATATGGCATCCATGTTGTCACGCTGTTATTTGGCACATTTTGCAAAGCGGTGGTGCGGCATTGAACCGAATCCCGCTCAAACCGTTCATAACTGATATTTTGGCGCACTTGAAAGGTCTGTTCAACACAACCAGAAACAAATACCGCAGCGATTACAGCTACAACAACAGATTTATTCATTACTATCCCTTACTTGATTACACTTTTTGCGTGTCTTTTAGCATGCAACAACCCCGTCTACCAGATTGAAATCGCCTTCCAGCGAATCCCGGTCCACCTCGCATCCGGTGGCTTGTTCGATGGCGCGAATAACCAGAATCCGAAATTCTGATCCCCCCGGAGGCCGCCCCGCATTCACCCGTATCACCTGAACATTTTCGCCAATTTGGTAAATTTTGAAATCCATTCCACCAACCGCCACCTGTTGCGGTTCCACCCCCAGATACTGGATCGACGGAGAAGCGCATCCACCCAGAATAAAGGCAACGGTAAACATGGTTTTGAAGTGACCCACAGGATAAACACCATTTAACTAAAATCACCTTTATATGGTCAAAGAAGGGTTAAAGCGGGGTTAACGCCATGTTTACGATTTGGGTGAACCTGCCAAAAGCAAGTATAATTTTTATATAAGTTTTCCGTAGTTTTTCCATATGCCGTTGAAAGGTTAACGGATGGGGGTTGTTTGAGGTGTTGCGAGCGGTGCGTGGGGACCACGCACCCTACGGGAATTTTGAGTGCAGAGCTTGATATCAACCACCCCGCCCGGCTCGCCGGGCAGCGCACGAACCTCCCCCGTCGTGCCGGAGGCACGCTTCCAGCGTGACGGGAGGGCGCTTCTCGCCCACGCCTGAGATCCGAGCGATGCCCTGAATTTATCTAAAGTGTTAATGTTACGGTTGTTCGTTTTTCAGTGTTTTCAGAATCCAACCAGACAATGGTTATTTCTTCTTTCGCATGAGTAGCGAGAGGCACAATGGCAATAAATTCGACCGACTGTCCCTTTTCCATTTTGTTCAATGGTAACTTTCGATCAACCTCATTTTTACGTAGGAATTCATTGTCGTCATTCAATTCCACACGGACATTAAATGCATCACTTGGCCCCCGGTTAAACAACTTAATGCGCCAGTCCGTTTTACCTATCTGGTACATCCTTGCAGATAAACTGGCTTTCCTTCCAGCCGAATATTCTGTTTGCGCGCCCGCAATCTGAATCCGTAACCACTCAAGCTCATACAAGCTCAATGCTTTTTGGTTTTTTGAATTGACGTAAGAAATCCAAAGTGACACCACTGCAACCAAAATCGCGACCAAAGAAATTATTTCAGGAGCTCCCATTCATCACCTATTTTCCAAATTTGGAGAATGCCTTTTTTAGTTTTTTAGTTGCGTCAGCCACAAATTCTTTGCCGATCTCATCAACCATCTTGGATAATTTTTCAGAATTTTTGCTGATGATTTCATCGTGAGAGTAGACTTCATGGCAATCGCCACAGGTATAAACTCTTTCTTCCTCCGGTAGGTCAGCGTCAAATTCGAATTGATCTGACGCGCATATAGCGCAGATTAATGAAATACTCCGGTCATAGTTGTTTTTCATTGTTTCGCTCTACCGCTTAAACTTTAGCTCTGTTCTTGATACGTTCTAACCTTGTCTAAAGAGTAGCTGCGTTCATTTCAACCCCCCTTGACCAAACCCAATTTCCAAACCATACCCTCCCCCCATGACTGACCTTAAACATATCCGCAATTTCTCTATCGTGGCGCATATTGACCATGGCAAATCCACCCTTGCTGACCGGTTGATCCAATCGACCGGCACCGTTAAAGATCGTGACATGCAGGCGCAGTTGCTCGACACGATGGATATTGAGCGCGAGCGCGGCATTACCATCAAAGCCAACACCGTTCGCATTGAATACAAAGCCAACGATGGGCAGGATTATATCCTTAATCTGATCGACACCCCCGGCCATGTGGATTTTGCTTATGAGGTCAGCCGCTCCATGCGCGCCGTGGAAGGTTCCTTGCTGGTTGTGGATGCCGCGCAGGGCGTTGAGGCGCAGACCCTCGCCAATGTGTATACCGCCATCGAGGCCGACCATGAGATCGTGCCGGTACTCAACAAAGTTGATCTGCCTGCCGCTGATTGTGACCGTGTGGCGCAACAGATCGAGGATGTAATCGGCATTGATGCCAGTGATGCCGTGCGGATTTCCGCCAAAACCGGCCTTGGCATTCCTGACGTGCTGGAAGCAATTGTTAACCGTCTGCCCCCGCCAACAGGGGACCGTGATGCGCCGCTAAAGGCCTTGCTGGTCGATAGCTGGTATGACCAGTATCTGGGTGTTGTGGTGCTGGTGCGGGTCATGGACGGGGTGTTGCGCAAGGGTGACAAGATTTTGATGATGGAAGCCCGCGCAACCTATAATGTTGATCAGGTGGCCTTCCTAAAGCCGCAGATGGAAAAAACTGAATCGATTGGCCCCGGTGAGATCGGCATTCTGACCGCAAGCATCAAACAGGTGCGCGATACGCGGGTTGGCGACACAATCACCCATGACAAAAACCGCGCTGCCGAGGCCTTGCCCGGTTATGCCCCCGCCCAGCCGGTGGTGTTTTGCGGCTTGTTTCCGGTGGATGCGGCCGAATTTGAGGACCTGCGGGCCTCGATCGACAAACTGGCGCTGAACGATGCCAGTTTCAGTTTCGAGATGGAAACCTCCGCCGCGCTTGGTTTTGGCTTTCGCTGCGGGTTTTTGGGGCTGCTGCATCTGGAGGTCATCCGTGATCGGCTGGAGCGGGAATACGACATTCCGCTGATCACCACGGCCCCGTCGGTGATTTACCATATGTATATGCGTGATGGTTCCGTCATTGAGATGCACAACCCCGCTGATATGCCCGACCCGACCCTGATTGACCATATCAAGGAACCGCGCATCAAGGCCACCATTCTGGTGCCCGACGAGTATCTGGGCGATGTGCTGAAATTATGCCAGGACCGGCGCGGTATCCAGCTTGACCTGACCTATGCGGGTGCGCGCGCCATGGTGGTGTACGATCTGCCGCTGAACGAGGTGGTGTTTGATTTTTATGACCGGTTGAAATCGGTCACCAAAGGCTATGCCAGTTTTGATTACACGATGGGCGATTATTCCGAGGACCAACTGGTTAAGATGAGTATCTTGGTGAATGACGAACCCGTGGATGCGCTATCAACCATGGTGCATCGGTCAAGGGCCGAGGCACGGGGCAAGGCGATGTGTGAAAAGCTTAAAGAGCTGATCCCGCAGCATATGTTCAAGATACCCATTCAGGCAGCGCTTGGCGGGCGGATTATTTCGCGTGAGACGATTTCTGCGCTGCGTAAGGATGTTACGGCGAAATGTTATGGCGGGGATGCGACGCGGAAGCGGAAGCTGCTGGATAAGCAGAAAAAGGGTAAGAAGCGGATGCGGGAGTTCGGGCGGGTGAGCATTCCGCAGGAGGCATTTATTTCGGCTTTGAAGATGGATGATTGATGGGTTAGGGTAATCTACCATTGGTAGAGGGATTGGCTATTTGTATCGATTATATTTAGATGAAGTTGGAACGGATGATCTTGTCCATCTTGAAAAAGACAGCCATCGGTATCTGAGTTTGACTGGTGTTGCTATTGAACTTCAACATGTTGGCGATGTTCTAAATCCATTTATTCGAGATCTTAAGCAGTCTGTGTTTGAAATTGATCCAGATGAAAAGGTCCATTTACACCGATATGATATCGTAGGCAAAAAAGGGGTGTTTGGTCAGCTTCGCGACGCTAATAAGCTTGCGAGATTTAACGCAGGTATCACTTCGTTAATAAATGACACGGAATATACAGTAATTACCGCCGTGGTTGATAAACTTGCGATGTCCCGGATGGACCATTGGAGCACAGTGCATCCGTATCACTACTTGATGGAGATTTTGGTCGAAAAATACGCTCAGTTTTTGGAACGCAAAAATAGTATTGGTGATATTATGCCAGAGGCTAGGCGAGGGAGAAAAGACAAAGATTTGCAGCTAGAATTTGAAAGGGTTAAAGAGGCCGGTACTACGTATATTTCTAGTGAGCGAATTGAATCAGTTATTCGGGCCAATAAGCTTAAATTTCGAACCAAAGACCATAACATTTCTGGGTTGCAGTTATGTGACCTTATTGCGCACCCAAGTCATATGCACATCAGGAATATCCACGGACACCCAGTGAAATTGGGGGAATTCGCCATCAAAGTTAGAGATACCCTTGAAAGGTCTAAATATGATCGCTCATACCGTGGGAAAATTAATGGTTACGGAATAAAGACGGTTCCAACAAAAATGGAGCCCTAAGGCTCCATCCGGTGGATTATGTACCATCTAATTACCGACCGCCGTAGCATCGGGTTGTCTGAAATATAGCTACTAGGTGTTAATAAGTCAATAATGTATTAAGGTAATAAGGCAATAACGTAAAAAAATGATGGACTCTGCACGCACCGCTCCAACGTCAAAAAACGGTGCGTGGGGACCACGCACCCTACGGTCGCATTATGTTGTAGGGCGGGATTTATCCCACCATGGCGGATTGGTGGGGTGAACCCCACCCTACGGGTTGGTTGCGAATTGTTGGTATCCGTGTAATTGCGTTTGATGCCCGCTTGATCATCATTGGGGCAATTAAATGTCTGGGGGCGTAGGGTGTGTGCTCTGCACGCACCGCTCCGATGTTGCCATCAAAACGGTGCGTGGGGACCACGCACCCTACGGCTTCTTCGGTTGCGCCCTCCGTTCCACGGCGGTTACAACCTGTCCAACAAGCCTTTGCTTGCGGTTTCAATCATGTCAAACACGGTTTCGAAATTGTCTTCGAAATACGGGTCCGGCACATCGCCAACTCTGAATTCCGGCGCGTAATCCAGAAACAATTCCAGCCGCGCATCGCTATCTTTGGGCCGCACCGCCTGCAAATCTGCCAGATTTTGGCTGTCCATGGCGATAATCAGGTCAAACCGGTCAAAATCCGCCTCGCAAACCTGTCGGGACCGGATCATCGACATGTCATAGCCCCGCCGCAAGGCCTCGGCGCTGGCGCGGGGGTCAGACCTGCCGCCATCATGCCAGCCGCTGGTGCCGGCGCTGTCGATATGCAGCCCGCGCCCGTCGGCAAGCCCCCTGAAAACCGCCTCGGCGGTCGGAGAGCGGCAGATATTGCCAAGGCATACAAATAATACGGATCGGGTCATGCGCGCCAGCCTAACAGCTGCCGCGCAAAATTGTTAGGGGCCTAGTTGCCCGCGCTGGAATTCATGTTGCCATGGTCCATGGCCTGTTCCGGCATACGTTCCAGATCAATGACGATTTCCACGTCCATCTCTCCGGCTTGTTCAAACACAAAGGTAACGGTAATGGATTCGCCGTCAACAAACGGGCCGTTCAGGCCCATCAGCATCACGTGTTTTCCACCGCGTTCCAGCATGATCATGCCCGCCGCAGGAATGGCAAAGCCTTCTTCAACATGGATCATATGGGCAACGCCGTTTTCCATAATATGCGTATGCAATTCGCTGCGTTTTGCAGCATCGCTGCGCACATCGATCAGGCGGTCATCGGTATCACCGGTATTCATGATCTGCATAAAAGCCGCACCCGATTTGGCATTGGGCGAGGCCGAGCGCGCATAGGCATCAGAAATGACGATTTCAGCAAAAACCGGCAGGCTGACAAGGGAAAGAGCTGCCGAAAAGGCAAGGGTTTTGATAGACATTTTAGTCTCCGGGTTAAATTTGGTTGAAAGGTTCAGCCAAATTCCGGAGGGCCGCGTGCATAGGCGAATAGCTGCACAGGCAACAGCAAAAATACATCCGGCAGCGGCTGGAACCGCGTCAGAACCAGATTGGTTGCACTGGGTATGACCTGAAAATTATTGCCGATCACCGCAGTGGAAATGCAACATTTGCCACAATCATGCGACATGGGAACCTCGGTCCCGCCTATGCCGATCATGGCGATGTGTTCCCCGCCAGCCCCGCAAAGAATCATGCGCTGGGCACCGGCAGATGCGGCGCTGCTATAACTGCTGAAAACAGTGGAAAACAGAACCGCAAAGGCCAGTAGAATATTAAAGAAATATGCGCGCATATTCACAGCCTAGCCCCAGCAATCACCAACAGGCAAGCGGCAAATTGAAACAGCCCCGCCGGGGTTCCCGACGAGGCTGCAAATCGCGTGTTCAGCATTGGATCAGGCTTCGGCCTGTGCCTTTGCGATGTCTTTTTTAACTTTCAGGGCCGAGATCGACAATTCGCTGTCTTTGGCTTTGGCCATGAATGCATCTAGGCCGCCACGATGGTCAACCGTGCGTAAAGCCGATGCCGAGACGCGGAATTTGAACGAACGGTCCAGGGTTTCCGATGCCATGGTCACATCAATCAGGTTCGGGCGAAACACGCGACGCGTGCGGTTTTTGGCGTGGCTGACATTGTTGCCAGTCATGACACCTTTGCCAGTAAGTTCACAACGACGAGACATAAGCGTCCCCTTATGGTTAGAGCGGCGAAAAATCCGCGCATGAATTTCAGAGCCGTTTATTACGGCGGGCAGGCTGGAAGGTCAAGGGATTCGGCGGAGTAAATGGTCGAATTCCGAATCAATTGCCGTTAATAAACGCCAATTCCCTTTGCGCAATGGTTTCCAGATCAAAAAGCCTGTCGGTTTGGGGCGATGGCTGGTATTTCAACTCGTCAATCAGCGCTGCATCAATACGGGTTTCGAACCGGTCATTGGGCAGGAAACAAACATTTGTAAACCCACCCAGCATTTCACGCATGATCGGAATATCCGAGGTTATCAGCGGTATGCCAATTTTAGCAAACTCCGCCGCCATAACGCCTTGGGAATCCCAGCGGGTCGGCAATACTCCAAAATCATAGCCATTAAGCAGCGTCGGAATGTCGGATTGCACAAAAAATCGGTCATCAAAAGTCACATTTATCCCATATTGCATCACCTGAGATAGGTTCCCTTTGCCAAATATATCAAAATCTATGTCCGGATTTGCACGGGCCAAATCTAACACCAAATCAACACCATACTTTGAATCGTCCAACGGTCGAATGCACAGCGCTGACAAGCGTTTTCCAGACGGCCCTTTGGCATGGCGGGCATTTACGAAGGGCGCACTGATCGGATTATTAATAACTGCATTTTTAATGGCTTTGCAGTCAAATATATTTTTCTCAAAAATGCTTTTCATATATTGTGACACAAATATCAGTCGCGTATCGACACGTTTCACCAGAAAATTAAGGAGTTTCTTAAATAAAAACAACTTGGCTGGGTCATAAATCCGGTAAATCCTTCGCCGCCTTATCGCCGCTTTATTCCAGCGATAAGGCTTAGGATATTCGCGCGGCAGATGCATCACCTCATGCCCGTGAAACACAAAAACCAGCTTGGCGATATTATTGCGTTGCTTGAAAATCACCCTGAAATGATTGCGCAGGTTTGGCGCATGGGAAACCACGGTCGCAGCCTTGAACAGCCCGGATTGTTCAGCGCTTTGCAGGGTAACAACCTCTACCCCTTCAAACCGGTAATCCTGCTTTGCGGCAAACGACAACACCTTAACCGGCTGGCCCATCACCAGATATTGTTTTACCCGCGCATGCACAAATGCCATCTGATAAGGATTGCCCTGTGATGGATAGGCCTGGGTCAAAATCAATATGGGCTGGGCTGTCATTATATGTTCCTTAATCAAGCCGGGGCCCGTCGTTTTCTTTTACCGATTGCATCGAAACAAAGGTTGATGAACTGGTGACATAAGGCAATGCCGAGATTTTTTCACCCATGACCGCGCGGTAATCGGCAATATTCCGGGAGCGGACTTTTAACAAATAATCAAACCCGCCAGCGATCATGTGGCATTGTTCGACCTCGGGGGTTTTTCGCACGGCGGCATTAAAGGCATCCAGCGCTTTGGCACGGGTATCCGACAGGGTGACCTGCACAAATGCGATATGATCCTGCCCCAGCTTTTCAGGGCATAACATGGCGCGATAGCCCAGAATATAGCCTGCTTTCTCCAGCCGTTTAACCCGCAGCTGACAGGGCGATTTTGACAAGCCCACCAGTCTGGAAAGATCGGTAATGCTGATCCGGCCATCTCCGGCCAAATGCCGCAAAATAGCTTTGTCTATTCTGTCCAGATCCTTTTTGCCCATCAAACACCCTTGAATTATGTGTATTTTGGTAAAATTCACTAGTTTTTAGCAAAAATCAAGCATTTTCACTACTATTTCCGGGGTATCCTTGGGGAAAAAGGAGCCTTCCATGTCTGATCTTCGTGCTGCCATTCGCAATGCCATTCGCCCTGATGAAACCGCTGCGCTTTTGCGGTTGATAAAACAGGCGGATCTTTCCTTGAACCAGCGCCGCGATATTGCAAATTCGGCCGCCGGTCTGGTGCGCGATATCCGCAGCCATGCCAAGCCCGGCATTATGGAGGTTTTCCTTGAGGAGTACGGCCTTTCTACCGATGAGGGCATCGCGCTGATGTGTCTGGCCGAGGCCCTGTTGCGGGTGCCCGATGCCGATACGATCGACGCGCTGATCGAAGACAAAATCGCGCCGGGCAATTGGGGAAAACATCTGGGGAAATCCTCATCATCGCTGGTGAATGCATCCACTTGGGCGCTGTTGCTAACCGGCAAGGTGCTGGATGAAAGCCAAGGCATTACCGGATTGCTGCGCGGCATGGTCAAACGCATCGGAGAACCGGTAATCCGCCGCGCCGTTGGCCGTGCCATGCGCGAAATGGGCCGGCAATTTGTGCTGGGTCGCGATATTCCCGAGGCCTTGAAACGCGCCGGAATTGCTGAAAAAGACGGCTATACCTATTCCTATGATATGCTGGGCGAGGCCGCGATTACCAAGGCTGATGCGGCTAAATACCAAAAGGCCTATGCCGATGCCATCGCAACGGTTTCGGATCAATGCACCGATGCGGATATTCGCAATAATCCCGGCATTTCGATCAAGCTATCCGCGTTGCACCCACGCTATGAATACAGCCAGCGCGACCGGGTTCTGGCAGAATTGGCCCCTCGGGTTTTGCAACTGGCGCAACAGGCCAAAGCAGGCAATATGGGCTTTAACATCGATGCCGAAGAAGCCGCGCGGCTGGATCTTTCGCTGGATGTGATCGAGCTGGTTCTGTCGGATAAATCCCTGCAAGGCTGGCACGGGTTTGGCGTGGTAATTCAGGCCTATGGCCCGCGCGCGGCTTATGTGATTGACTGGCTGCACGCGCTGGCCAAGCGGCTTGACCGGCGTATCATGGTGCGGCTGGTCAAGGGGGCTTATTGGGATACCGAGATTAAACTGGCGCAGGTCGAGGGGCTGGACGGTTATCCGGTTTTTACCCGCAAGGTCTCCACCGATATTTCCTATATCGCCTGCGCGCGGCAATTATTGCAGCTGAACGACCGGATTTACCCGCAATTTGCCACCCATAACGCCCATACCGTAGCGGCGATTTTGCATATGGCAAAGACCGAAGACAGCTTTGAATTTCAACGCCTGCATGGCATGGGCGAGGCCCTGCATGATACGGTTCACAGCCGCGAAAAAACCCGTTGCCGCATTTATGCGCCGGTGGGGGCACATCGGGATTTGCTGGCCTATCTGGTGCGGCGGTTGCTGGAAAACGGGGCCAACAGCTCGTTTGTCAACCAGATTGTCGATGCGGATATTGCGCCGGAAATTGTGGCAGCGGACCCGTTTTTACAGGCTGAAGCCTTTCTGGGAAATGCCGCCAATCCCAAAATTGCTGCGCCTTGTGAAATATTTGCGCCGCGTGAAAATTCCAGCGGTTATGATATTACCGATCCGCAAGTGGTGGCACATATCACCAAATCTCGTGCGGTATTTGCAAACACCCTTTGGCAGGCGGGGCCGTTAATGGTTTCGGAAAATACCAACGGAACCCGCCTGGAAATCACCAATCCTGCGCTGCCAACCCAGCAGGTTGGCGTGGTTATCGAGGCCAGTCCGGAAGACAGCAAAACCGCAATCCGTGATGCAAAACCATGGCAGGCCAGCCCACAGACCCGCGCCGACATTTTGCGTAAAGCAGCCGAATTACTGGAACAGAACAGCGCTGAGTTTTATGCGCTTTTGGCGCGTGAAGCTGGAAAAACACTTGCCGATGCCATCGGGGAATTACGCGAGGCGGTGGATTTCATGCGCTATTACGCGGATGAAATCCAGAACCTGAAACAGCCAGCATTGGGGGTCATTGCCTGTATTTCCCCGTGGAATTTCCCGCTGGCGATATTTTGCGGTCAGATCAGCGCTGGCTTGGCGGCGGGCAACGCCGTGATCGCCAAACCGGCCGAAGCCACGCCCATAATCGGGTTCAGGATGGTGCAGATACTGCATCAGGCCGGCGTGCCGAAAGCCGCGTTGCAATATTTGCCCGGCCAAGGCGCGGTAATTGGCGCGGCGCTTTCCGGCAATCCGCGTATAAACGGAATTTGCTTTACCGGATCAACCGCCACGGCCCAGCATATCAACCGCAGCATGGCGAAAAACCTTTCACCATTTGCACCGCTGATTGCCGAAACCGGCGGCATCAATGCCATGATTGTCGACAGCACCAGCCTGTTTGAACAAGCCACGCGCGATGTGATTATTTCCGCATTTCAAAGCGCAGGGCAGCGGTGTTCAGCCTTGCGGATTTTATATGTGCAGCAGGATATTTTTGCAGATTTCAAAACCATGCTGATCGGCGCCATGGCAGAGCTGAAACAGGCGGACCCATGGCAAATAGACACGGATATCGGGCCGGTGATTGATGCAACTGCCCGGCAGAAAATATCGGAATATATCGAATTGGCCCGCGCTGACGGGCGGGTTTTATTTGAAAGCCACCCCGAAACCGACGGTAATTTTATATCCCCCAGCTTGATCGGTATTAACGGAATTGCCGATCTGGACGAGGAGGTTTTTGGTCCGGTTTTGCATATCGCCACCTTTACATCTGACGAGATTGACACGGTGGTCGATGCCATCAACGCCAGCCAATACGGGTTGACCTTTGGCTTGCACAGCCGCATTGATGATCGGGTGCAGCAAATTACCAGCCGTATTTGTGCTGGCAATATTTACGTTAATCGTAATCAAATCGGGGCCACGGTAGGGTCGCAACCGTTTGGCGGCGAAGGGCTGTCGGGCACCGGTCCCAAAGCAGGCGGGCCGCATTATCTGGGCCGGTTAACACAGGCAAAACAGCAAGATATCAGCACCCTTGGTCCCGTCAGCAATAATGTGCAAAACACGATCAACCAGCTGTCAAAGCCGGAGCAAAACCAGCCGGTCCATACTGCCGCCATGCCCGGCCCAACCGGCGAAAGCAATCGATTATCTGCCTATCCGCGCGGGGTAATTCTGTGCCTCGGGCCGGATATGAATTCTGCCAAACAGCAAAAATCCGAAGCCCAAGCCCAAGGTTGCCAAGCGGTTATTGCGCTTGGCATCTGCGATTTCAGTCAATTGCACGGGTTTGACGGGGTGGTTTACTGGGGTGATGTCGATTGTGCGCGGGAAATCCGCATAAGCCTGGCAAGCCGCGACGGTCCGTTAATTCCGCTGATTTTTGAAAAAAATACCCCTGCGCGATATCATATCGAGCGCCATATCTGCATTGATACCACCGCGTCGGGGGGGAATACATCGTTGTTGGCGGCTAGTTGAGTTGCCTCCTAAAACAGGATCAACCGAAAAGCTGCAACAATCACGGCCGCGCGGATCAGCCATTTGAACGCCGTAAAATTCAGATAGCCAAGCACGATTTTGCCCAGCACCGCGCCGATAAAAATAACCGGAATAAACATAAGATTAAGCTGGAGCGATTCGGTTGTGATCAAGCCAAGATTAACCGAAAACGGCACCTTGAACAGATTTACAATCAGGAAAAACCAGCTGCGCGTGCCGACAAAATCTTTTTTATTCAGGCCCATTTGCAACAGGTAAATACCAAATATCGGGCCAGCTGCATTGGCAACCATGGTGGCGATACCGGCAAAAACCCCGACAAACCCGGTTAAAACCCAGCCGCCAAAACGGGTAAGTCGTTGTTTTGATATCGCAATTTCCAGCACCAGCATGGTCAGGATGATATAGCCAATCGCCTGTTGAAACACCCATGCCGGAATAAGGTTAACCGTAAAATATCCGACCAAAACGCCAACCGCTGCCAGTGGAAACAGCTTTAACAATATGCCCCACTGACAATGGCGCCGATAATAAACTACCGCAAAAATATCCGCGACAATCAGCATCGGCAGCAGCACCCCGGGGGATGCCTTGCCCGGAATGGCCAAGGCCATCAGCAATACCGCCAGAATGCCCACGCCACCAACCGAGGTTTTGGTAAACCCCACCAACAGCGCCGCCAAGGCGATATAGCCATAATCTAAGGTGGTTAAATCCAACCTGCCCCCCCGGGGGTTACATGCCCAAGGCTTCTTTATACATGTCCAGCACGGCTTCTTCTTCGGAAATCTCTTGCGGGTCTTTTTTGCGTAACACCACGATTTTACGCAGGATTTTGGTGTCATAGCCACGGGATTTGGCCTCGGCCATCACCTCTTTTTGCTGGTCTGCGATGTCTTTTTTCTCGATCTCCAGCCGCTCGAACCGCTCTACAAAGCTGCGTAATTCAGCCGAGGTAACCCGATAGGTGCTTTGCTGGATGTCGTCATTTTCAATGGTTTCGTTCATTTTACTGCCCCGTTTGCCTGATTGTGGAAGCCGGACAATATCGACAAGCATCCCCGACGACAAGACCATGCTTGCCTAATTCGCCTCGCTGAAATATCCAGTGCAAAACGGAGGGGCACTTATGCAATATATGGTTTATGGCGGCGCAGTATTGGCGGTTTTGGGGCTGGTCGGCATTGGCTATTGCGTGTGGATGGCGCGCGGCATCAAACGGGATGCGGATGCAGGCAGTGATACCAAAGACCGGATACAAACGCTGGTGGCGCTGAACACGGCGTCGCTTGGCATTGCCTTTATCGGGCTTGCGGCGGCCACTGTTGGCGTGTTGATGTCATGAAAATCCTGATCGCCACCAGCACCACCGATTTTGACCCGTCCGAGGTCGCCTTGCCATGGCAGATACTTTCAAATGCCGGCATCGACGTGCATTTTGCCACCGATACCGGCACCATGGGCGCGGCAGATGAACATATGCTCAAGGGCGATTATTTCGGCTTTTTGGCAAAATTTCTGGTGGCGCGCCAAGATGCGCAGGATGCCTATGTGGAAATGCTGAACGACAGCGCCTTTCAAAATCCGATGCCTTATTCGGCCATCAAGGTTGAGGATTATGACGGGCTGATCCTGCCCGGTGGCCACGCAAAAGGTATCAGGGTTTTTCTGGAATCCGAGGTTTTGCAAAGCCGGATTGTTGATTTTTTTGCGGCTGACAAAGTGGTTGGTGCGGTCTGTCACGGGGTGGTGGCTGCAGCACGCAGCATTGACCCAAACACCGGAAAATCGGTTTTACATGGGCGCAAAACCACGGCGCTTTTGCGAAAACAGGAGTTGATTGCCTATAACATGACCAAGCCGTTAATGGATGATTATTTTCTGACCTATCCGATCACGGTCGAGGAAGAAGTGCGGGCTGTGCTGGCTGACCCTGCGGATTTTCTTTCCGGCAAAAACCCGATTCGCCGCGATAGTATGGCAAAACTGAAACGCGGGTTTAGCGTGCGTGACGGCAATTATATTTCAGCCCGTTGGCCCGGCGATATTTACAATTTTTCGCTCGGGTTTCTGGAATTGCTGCGCGCCGATACCTGAAGGATGGCCTCGCAAATAGTTGTCAGACATTCCGCTGTGCTAAACCGGTGATCCGCGCCCTTGAGCAGCGTCAGGCGGATGTCATCGCCCGATGCGTGTTCCAGCAACCGCAAAGCCACCGATTGGTCCACGTCTTTATCAGCGGTGCCTTGCAAAAACCACGTCGGAAAAGGCAACGAAAGCGGGTCGCGCAACACCAGTTGATTGCGGCCGTCATTTATCAGTTTTTCGGTGATGATATAGGGGGCGTCATATTCCGAGGGCAATTCAACCCGCCCGTTTGCTGCAAGCTGCTGGCGTTGATCATCATCAAACCCTGCCCACATCGAATCTTCGGTAAAATCAGGCGCGGCAGCAATGCCAACCAACCCCGCAACCTGTTCGGGCATGAATTTTGCTAGAATTAGCGCAATCCAGCCCCCCATCGAAGACCCGACCAAAACCTGCGGGCCTGTGGTCAGAGCATTAATAATGGCTACTGCATCTTGTGCCCATTCACCAATAGACCCGTCGGTGAAATCGCCCGAAGACTGGCCATGGCCGGAATAATCAAACCGCAAAAACGACCTGCCTTGCGCCTGCGCCCAGTCTTCAAGAAACAGGGCTTTGGTGCCTTGCATATCGGAATGAAACCCGCCGAGAAATACAATGCCCGCAGCATCGGATTGCTGCAATGATTGATGATAAGCCAGCCGTCGCCCTTGATCGGTTTCAAAAAACTGAAGCTTGCCCATACTGAAATTCCTTCGCTGGTTTGCTATTATATATCCAACCTGCATGGCACTCAAAAGCCCAAACCGGCGTCAAACATCACAAACCCGTCGAAGGAAAACCCTACTTTATCTTTTCAGGAAAAGGGTGTTAGGGGGTTGATCCGGAGCAAATACCAGCTGCGTCATAGCAAACCCTGCAAACGCCACATTGTGCAACACCAAAAAAAAACGCCACCAATATTGGCGGCGTTTCTTAATTAATTTAGATCAAAGATCAGTCCCAGATAATAACTTCTGGAACCGGGCCTGGATCTACAACACAAGCGTCGCTTGGGCCGGAACCGCTTGGGCCAGAACCGCTGGGGCCGGAACCACTTGGGCCGGAACCGCTGGGGCCAGAACCGCTTGGGCCGGAGCCACTTGGGCCGGAGCCGCTGGGGCCAGAACCGCTGGGGCCGGAATCACTAGGGACTGAGCAGCTTGGCTCAGAAGCACTTGGGCTGGAAACGCTTGGGTCCGAACTGCTTGGGCTGGACACACTTGGGTCCGAACTGCTCGGGCTGGAAACGCTTGGGCTGGAAGCGCTTGCATCAGAGTTGTTAGAGCTACGGCCCTTGGCCGAAACGGTCGAAAGTGTGGTCATCCCAGGCACGATATATAATGCTGTTGCCGTCAAACCAATTTTGCGCAGCATATTACGCCGGTCAATCGATTTTTTGGGGGGGTTTGAATCTTCAATCATAATACATCCTCATTTACAAATTTTACGTTGCCCAAACGGGGCTACGCCTTGCTTACTTGTTTTTTCGCTACTTATCAACACTATTGAGCAATTATGGCTTTTGTTTGACAGCATAATCACGGCTACCCATAAATATATGGTAAACAAAACGAATTGCTGATTGTTGACATCCGTCAACCAGTTGGTAAACCCAAGCCGACAAAACTGTAACCGGGCGTTTCGTGGGCGCCAAAACACAAAAGGATTCGCCTGATATGGCCGATATTTCAATTTCCCTTCCCGATGGTGCTGTTCGATCTTATGCAGCCGGTATTACCGGCGCAGAAATCGCCAGCGATATTTCCAAATCGCTTGGCAAAGCCGCGTTTGCTTGTGCCATTGACGGCGTATTCAGCGATCTTTCAATTCCCATAAATGCCGATGCCGAATTCCAGATTTATACCAGTAAAGACGAGGCCCAGGCGCTTGAATTAATCCGCCACGACGCCGCCCATATCATGGCCCGCGCAGTGCAGGAATTATGGCCCGATGTGCAGGTCACCATCGGACCGGTCATTAAAAACGGCTGGTATTATGATTTTGACCGCGATGAACCTTTTACCGAAGATGACCTAAAAACCATCGAGAAAAAGATGCGCGAGATCATCAACAAACGCGAACCGGTCACCACCGAAGTATGGGAGCGTTCCCGCGCCATCAAATTTTACCAGGACAATAACGAACCCTATAAGGTCGAGCTGATCGAAAGCATCCCGGGTGATGAAGACCTGCGGATGTATTGGCACGGCCACTGGCAGGATCTGTGCCGCGGGCCGCATCTGGCCCATACTGGTCAGGTTCCGGGGGATTCGTTTAAGTTGATGTCGGTGGCGGGGGCCTATTGGCGCGGCGATAGCAGCCGCAAAATGCTGCAACGCATTTATGGCGTGGCGTTTCGCAACAAGGTGGATCTAAAGGCCCATCTGCACATGATTGAAGAGGCCGAAAAGCGCGATCACCGGCGTTTGGGCCGCGAGATGGACCTGTTCCATTTTCAGGAAGAGGCCCCCGGCATGGTGTTCTGGCACCCCAATGGCTGGACGCTTTATCGCACCTTGCAAGACTATATGCGCCGTAGGCAAAACGATGATGGCTATCTGGAAATCAACACCCCCATGGTGGTGGATCGCAAATTATGGGAAGCATCCGGCCATTGGGAAAAATACCGCGAAAACATGTTTACCACTGAAATTGATGATGAACATGCCAATGAAAAGCGCACCAATGCGCTGAAACCGATGAATTGCCCCTGCCATGTGCAGGTCTATAATCAAGGGTTGAAATCCTATCGTGATCTGCCCTATCGGCTGGCCGAATTCGGGTCTTGTCACCGCTATGAACCCTCGGGTTCCATGCACGGGCTGATGCGGGTGCGGGGATTCACGCAGGATGACGCGCATATTTTTTGCACCGAAGACCAGATCGCCTCGGAAACCGAGAAATTCATCAAATTGCTGACCAGCGTTTATAAAGACCTGGGTTTTGCTGAATTCGAGATCAAATTTTCCACTCGACCAGACGTGCGTGCCGGTTCAGACGAGGTATGGGACCGTGCCGAGGCAGCACTGGAGGGTGCCATCAAAGCACTGGGCCACGCCTATACAGTTGACCCCGGAGAAGGCGCATTTTACGGGCCAAAGCTGGATTTCAAGCTGACCGACGCGATTGGCCGTGAATGGCAGCTCGGCACCTTACAGGCCGATTTTGTGGTGCCCGAACGCCTTGGTGCGACTTATATTGGCGAAGACAGCCACAAACATACGCCGGTAATGCTGCACCGCGCCACGCTGGGCAGTTTTGAACGGTTTTTGGGCATATTGATCGAAAATTACGCCGGTAAATTCCCGCTCTGGCTGGCCCCGCGTCAGGTGGTTGTGGCGGCGATTGTATCGGATGCGGATGATTGGGTGCTGGAGGTGGTATCGCGACTGAAGGCAAAAGGGATCCGCGCCGAAGCAGATGTGCGTAACGAGAAAATCAACTATAAGGTTCGCGAACATTCCATGGGCAAAGTGCCGGTGATTTTGGCGGTGGGCATGCGCGAGGTCGAGGAGAAATCGGTCTCGATGCGGCGGCTTGGCTCCAAAGGTTCAGCTGTGCATGACATCGACGCGGTGGTTGAATTGCTGGTGGCAGAAGCCACCCCGCCGGATTTGCGCGGCTAATGCTTTGGCCCGCTTTTACGGGGCATGTCCTTTGCTGTAATGATACCCAAGCTTGATCTGTTGATGGTCAACACCGCCGAATATTGCTGCGCGTAAAAGTAATAATTTTTGCCACGGACCTCGATTTTTGAAATCGGCGTAGACAGGATTATTTTACGGCAATGTTGGACAATTTCGCTGTCGTGCATGCCCTGTAGGCCCAGATTTTTTGCTATTCGCACCAAGCCCATTTCGGTGTTTTTGAAGTTGTTGGCGATATATTCTCTGGTATCTTCCGTGATTGGGTTTTGTCTGTGCATTTTATATCAATCTTGCCATGGCCAAAAAATTTCCGGGTTATTTTGCGTTATAGTTCCGTGCGTTTCCTCATGAAAAAACCGGTGGCTGAAGTGGTCCTGTATTTCAAAACAGGTTTTTACGGCTGAGCCAAGGTGTATTCGCTTTGGTTGTCATTATTCTGCTTCCGGAAAATCTAGACCAAGATGGTCCAGGGGCGGGGCAGATCAAGCACATTCACCCTGCGAGTATTTTTGCAACAAAGAAGCTGGCTACGGTTGTCGTAGTTGCGCGGCATTGTTATATCTTCTTGGTACCGCATTAAAGGAATGTTATGACCGCGCCAAAACCTGTTGTTTTATGTATTCTGGATGGCTGGGGGCTGATCCCTACGCGGCAAAATAATGCGGTTGCCTTGGCGCATACGCCTGCGTTTGATCGGCTGATGGCGGATTACCCGAATGCAACGTTGAAAGCGCACGGGGTGGATGTTGGCTTGCCCGAAGGGCAGATGGGCAATTCCGAGGTCGGGCATACCAATATTGGCGCCGGGCGGGTGGTATGGATGGATTTGCCCAAGATTAACAATGCTTTGGAAGATCGCAGCTTTGACAGCAACGCCGCCTTGCAGCGGTTTATCTCCGATCTGGAAACCAGCGGCGGGGTGGCGCATCTGGCGGGGTTGGTCTCAAATGGCGGGGTGCATTCCCACCAGAATCACATCGCGCGGGCGGCGCAGGTGATTGCGGCGGCGGGTATTCGTGTTGTGGTGCATGCATTTCTGGACGGCCGCGATGTTGCCCCTAAATCGGCGCTCGGGCAGATTTCTGAATTCGAGGCAGCCTTGCCTGATGGTGCAACAATTGCCACAATTTGCGGCCGGTTTTTCGCGATGGATCGGGATAACCGTTGGGAAAGGGTGCAACAAGCCTTTGATTTGATGGTTAGTGCCAAGGGAAATGCGGCGGATACCGCCTTGGATGGAATTAAAACCGCCTATGCTGCTGGTGAAACCGACGAATTTATCAGCCCTGCGGTAATCGGCGATTATTCCGGCATCAAAACCGGTGACGGATTATTATTCATGAATTTTCGCGCCGATCGTGCGCGCGAAATATTGGCTGCCTTGGCCGCGCCGGATTTTGACGGGTTTGCCGCTGCGCAGCCAGAATTTGCCAGCCTTTGCGGGTTGGTGGAATATTCCGACAAGCACAATAAATATATGGAGGTGATCTATCCTTCGACCCCCATCAAAAATACCCTTGGCCATTGGGTGGCAACCCATGGCAAAACCCAGTTTCGGCTGGCTGAAACCGAAAAATACCCGCATGTGACGTTTTTCATGAATGGTGGCGAGGAAAATCCGGAAATGGGCGAGGCCCGCTATGTGGCCCCCAGCCCAAAGGTTAAAACCTATGATATGCAGCCGGAAATGTCGGCCGCCGAGGTGACCGAACATTTTGTCAAAGCTATCAAATCGCAAGAACATGACCTGATTATCGTAAACTATGCCAACCCCGATATGGTCGGCCATACCGGCGATTTGGCTGCCGCGATCAAAGCCTGCGAGGCCGTAGATGCCGGTATTGCACAGGTGCTGGAGGCGCTGGAATCCGTTGGTGGGGCGATGATATTAACCGCCGATCACGGCAATTGCGAGGTAATGGTAGACCCCGAAACTGGCGGCCCGCACACCGCCCATACCCTTAGCCCCGTGCCAGTGATCTTGTTTGGCGGGCCGCGCGGCGCAAAAATCCGCCATGGCGGGCGGCTGGCTGATCTGGCGCCGACCTTGCTGGAACTGATGCAATTACCCCAACCAAAAGAAATGACCGGCCTGTCATTGATCGATAAATAATGCGCTGGCTGGCCCTTGTTTTCGCGGTGGGCTTTGCGCCACTGGCGCGGGCTGAAAGTGATCCCGCAGAGATTGTCAGGGTTGCTGCCGCCGAAATAGAAACTGCCACCGTATTATTGATCGAGGCCCGAAACGCCACCAACCGTGCGCAATCTTTGGCGCGGGCCATTCGCAGTCTGGAAGACGGGTTAACGGCATTGCGGGTGGCCTTGCGTAGCTCCACCGCGCAAGAAAACAGTGTGCGCGAGGATTTTGCCAGCAAAGCCGCTGATCTGGCTGGGCTTTTGTCTGCGTTGCAAACCATTGAACATTCCAGCTCTCCTTTGGCGATGTTACATCCCGAAGGCGCCGCAGCGGCGGCGCGTGCTGCGATGATTATTGTTGCCATTACACCGGAACTTGAAAATCAGGCGGCAGTTTTGCAGCGCGATATGATGGCGCTGGTGGGTTTTAATCAATTGCATAAAGCGGTGGAAACAAACCTGCGCTCGGCACTGGCGGATTTGCAGCTGGCACGGGTTGAATTGAACGCAGCCGAGGCAGAGCGCCGCCAAGCCCCCGCAGATTTATTATCGGATGCAGGGCAGCTGGATATGTTGCTGCAAGCCGCTGATGATCTGAATTTTCTGGCTGGTGAAATCGGCAAATTGCCGATCAATCAGGCAGCCCAAGCCCCCGCCGGATTTGCCAGCCTGAAAGGCAGCTTGCCCGCGCCGGTTACCGGATTGCTGGTGTCAAAGTTTGGCGAGCGCAATGATGGCGGTCAAATTCAGCCCGGAATTTCAATTCAGGCACCGGCATTATCGCTGGTTTCGGCCCCGAATGCGGCCAATGTCCGCTTTGCCGGTGACTTTCTGAATTATGGAAACATGGTTATTCTGGAGCCCGCCGCCGGATATTTGCAAATTCTGGCCGGATTCGGGCAAATTTACGTGGTCGAGGGCGAAGTGCTGGCCGCAGGTGATGCAATTGGCCTGTTAAAAGGGCAGGTTCCTGCCGCTGATGAATTTTTGATCGAAATGTCATCCGACGCAACTGTGAATTCGTTTGAAACCCTGTATATAGAGCTTAGAGTAGATGGAAAACCGGAAGACCCGCTTATGTGGTTTACCGGCATTGCCGAATAAGGAACCGGATTTATGAATAAATATTGGATGGCCGCCATTGGTGGCACATTTGCAGGCGTGATTGGCGTTTCGCAATTTGCCGCACCGCTGGTGGCGCAAGAAACCGAAAGCAGTGCCACAACAACCTATGAACAACTCGACTTGTTTGGCGATATTTTTGAACGCATCCGGTCGGCTTATGTCGAAGAAGTCGATGACGAAGAACTGATCAGGGCGGCGATCAACGGCATGTTGACCTCGCTGGACCCGCATTCCAGTTACTTACCCCCCGAAGCATTTGAGGAAATGCAGTTTGACACCCGTGGCGAATTTGGCGGGCTGGGCATCGAGGTAACACAAGAAGACGGCTGGGTTCTGGTGGTTTCGCCCATGGATGGCACCCCTGCATACGAGGCCGGTGTCGAGGCGGGGGATTTTATCACCCATGTCGATGGTGAACCTACGCTCGGGTTAACCCTGAACGAAGCCGTGGATATGATGCGCGGGCCGGTTGGTTCGGAAATCACCATCACCATTGTGCGTGAATTAACCGATGATCCGTTTGACGTGGTGATTGTGCGTGACATCATCAAACTGACCGCCGCAAGCGTGCGCTCCGAAGGTAAAACCATTGTCATGCGGGTGACCACCTTTAACGAACAAACCACCACAAATCTGGTGGACGGCATTACCGCAGAAATCGAAGCCCTTGGCGGCATTGAAAATGTTGACGGGTTTGTGCTGGATATGCGCAACAACCCCGGTGGGTTGCTAAGCGAAGCCATCAGCGTTTCGGACCTGTTTCTGAACGAGGGCGAAATCGTTTCCACCCGCAGCCGCGATGCGCGTAACAGCAACCGGGTAAACGCAACCCCGGGCGATATTACCCAAGGCCTGCCCATAGTTGTCTTGATCAATGGCGGTTCTGCCTCCGCATCGGAAATTGTTGCCGGTGCTTTGCAAGACCATGAGCGCGGCATTATTGTCGGCACCAAAAGCTTTGGCAAAGGTTCGGTCCAGACCATTATGCCCATGGGCAGCAACGGGGCGATGCGCCTGACAACCGCGCGGTATTACACCCCGTCGGGGCGTTCGATTCAGCTGTTGGGTGTGGCACCGGATATCATTGTTGAACAACGCCCCGCGCAGACCGAAGAAGAGGTCGAAGAGCAAATTCAGGCGCGGCGCACCGAGGCAGACCTGCGCGGCTCCCTTTCAAATGACAGCCTGACCGAGGACCAGCGCGCCGTGCTGGAAGCCGAACGTCTGGCCTTTGAGGAGCTGACAAAACTGCGTGCCAATGATTATCAGCTGGCTTACGGGCTTGACTTGATCATCGGTTTAACGGTCTTATCGGGGCGTTAATAAATTCGGTTGGCGGCGGGTTTGATACCGGCCGCCAACCCGCAGGAGAACCCCGTGACAACAGATGAAATCCTTGCGCTGCCCTATCGGCCTTGTGTTGGCCTGATGGTACTGAATAATGCTGGCGCTATCTTTGCCGGTCAGCGGCTGGATAACCCCGGCAATGCCTGGCAAATGCCCCAGGGCGGGGTCGAAAACGGCGAAGACCCGCGGGATGCAGCGCTGCGCGAGTTGCAAGAAGAAACCGGTATTAAGCCTGAATCGGTTGAAATTCTGGCCCAAAGCGCCGATTGGATTCCCTATGATTTGCCCCACCATCTGGTGCGCAAGCTGTGGAAAGGCCGGTATCGCGGCCAGAAACAACAATGGTTTTTGCTGCGCTTTACCGGTGACGATAGCGAGATCAATATCAACACCAAACATCCCGAATTCAGCCATTGGTGCTGGATGCCCGCCGAAGACCTGCTGGAAAATATCGTGCCTTTCAAGCGCGATACCTATCGGCAGGTGATCCGTGAATTCAGGGATATGTTTACCTGACCCCGGAAAAGCCTTAAAGGTTCAGTGCCTCTTTTACTCCGGCGAGTTTTGACGGCGAAACCGGAATTTCATCACCGTTGATCAGCAATAAAAAATGCTTGCCCTCACTTTTTTGCAAGGACTGAATGGCGTCTTTTGCCACCCAATAAGACCGATGCACGCTTAACCCGTCTTGGTCTTGCATTTGTGCGATGGCTTCGCGCATCCGCATGCGCACCAGCTTTTTGCCGTTTGTGCTGGTGATTTCAACGTAATGGTCCTGCGCGGTTAAAACCAATATTTCCCCTTCGGTTTTTTGGTCAATAATTGTGTTTACGATCGCCCGCTGCATCCGGTTGCAATAGGATTGAAAACACAATTTGTCTTTATGCTGCACAAACAGAAAAGCCTGGGTGATTAAAAGTATGGCCAAAGTCGGCAAGGCCATCTGGCTAAACCTGACGCCCGAGCTTTTGAAAAATAGCGCAGAAACCTGAGGCGTGAGATAGCTGATCAAAAGCGATGCAATTAAAGCCGAAAACAGCAGCATGGCAAATAGCTGGCCGCCGCGCATAAGATGCAACAGCAAAAACAAGGTGTTGGTTACATAGACCACTGCAAAAATTATAAGCAGGGTTGAAACCCAGAATATAAACACAAGCAGGAAATGCTCGCCTGCAAAAAAACCGGCAGCACCGGATGAAACAAAGGTTACAAATACAATGATGGCCACAAATATGGTTTCAATGGTTAATAGGTTGAAAATAAACAGATAGGTTCCGGCCGCGAAGGCTTCGGATAAAGTAAACCTGCCATTGCCAAGCGCATCGTCAAAATACTGTTCGATTATTCGCAAAAATCCGGATTGTTTTTGTTCAATTTTGAGCCGTGCAGATTTTAAGCTCAACACGCATTGACGGGCAATTTTTCTAAGGTTGTATTTTTGCATTTAAGTTGCCCTGTTGAAGATGCCCACCCAACTAAATTTTGCTTAAGAAACCCTTGACGTCCGCGATCTTTTTTTCCGATACCGGAATTTGTTGACCATTGGACAAAACAACCAGATTCCGGCCGTTTTTCTGGTCAAGCTTTCGCATGGCGTGTTTTGCCACCCAATGGGAGCGATGCACCTTTAGACCGTCGGTATTCTGGATGCGCTCTATCGCTTTGGTCAGGCTTTCGCGCAATAAATAATAACCGCGATCCGTGGTGATTTGAACCATCTGGTCCTGGGCCATAAGCGAAATTAATTTACCCCGGATCAGCACCGGAATCGACAATTCAAGATCACGGGCCAGCCAGCGGTTTTTGAATTCAAAAAAACACAGCTTTGATTCATTTAGCAGTAAAAGGAAAACCCGGGCCAAAAAGTATAAACCGAATACAAAAATAAAAATCCTCAAGAAAGCGGTTTCAGAAACCCCCCCGGAATAAACCCAGATCATGCGGCCCAAAAAACTGATGGAAAGCGAAAAGACCAGAATGGCGATTCCGGTCAAAAGCCAGATATTCCAGCCTCTGAGAAAATGAAGCGGCAGTAGATTTACATTGATAATGGCAGAAACAATGATTGAAACAGGTGCCATTGCCAGCCAAAAAATGATCGACGTGATGCCAAAATCTGCCACGGTTATGCTTAGCGCCCCATAGCTGGCCAATACGGCGAAAATCCCACCGGTTACAAATACATATTCGGCGGATAGTTTTAAGTATAAAAGATAATACCAACTGGCTTTGTAGGCATTCAGCACCGAAAACCCATTTGCAGCTATGGTTTCAGCATAAATCGATTCCAGATTACGAAGCGCAATGCTTTGGATTTTTCGCGGCAAAGCAAATGAATTTCTAAAAGAATTTGGGTCAGATGTTAAAATAATTAGTCCAATCACATATTAGCAATTTTGATTATATAAAGCATCACCAAGTTGGCAACGTGTTTTAAGAAATTAAAATAAGAAAAAGTAATAACAGGTTAAGTATTAACAGATTATACGGGTGTCAAATAACAATACTGTAGGCGCGCACCGCGCTAATTATTACGTGGTTTTGTTAAGCTCCGAAGACAGGATCACCGGAAAAAACTGCCCCGAGGACCAAAGCCCGAACCAGCCAACACCGTCGATTTCACGCTGGGTGCAAATTTCCACCAGCCGGTAAAAACTTTTGCGGTCAATTTTTGCCTCTAGATTGTTTCGCACCAGAATATAGGGCGAGGGCGCATGTGTTGCAGGGTCAATCTCAACCCGAAACGGTTTTTTCGCGCTGGCAATAACCGTGTCATCCACATTGGTGGTAAAGGTAATTTCCTGGCCCTCGCCACTGCCGCTTACTTCAAAATCAATGGCAACAAACGGCGCGTCATCAACCGTGATGCCGAC
>JAKITE010000024.1 GCA_021648225.1 Paracoccaceae bacterium | reverse complement strand
TTCCAACGGCGACGTTTTTGATGGCGAAGGAAGCTTCGGTCATGGACCAAAATCCGATGCTGGTGGAGATCAGCCAAGCCAACACGGCCCAACGCAACACGATGCCCCCGGATTGTTTGAAGGGACCGGAACGTGGCAGCCATTCCAGCAGCGCCGAGAACATCAGGGCCATGGCGCAAACCGCCAGGGCAAAGCCGTAGTGGGCGAGAATGACGCTGAACAACACCTTGAGTAGCATCAACAGGGCGAACATGGCGAAGCCCGAGCGGGCAGCCCAGAGCCTGCCGGCAGTCGTGGGTTGGCCCCAGGCCATGCGCGCGGTGAGGATTACGCACACGACGGCGATGAGCGGTAGGCTGCGCGCACTAAACATCCAATCGCTTGGCAGCACCGCTAAAAGACCCTTCACGGGCGACGGCAAGAAATATCCGCGCGTCATCCCATTGCATCCGATGGCCCCCGTTATGTGCATTTTTGCAAAATGCTTGTCGATTTTTTGCCAATTCCCAACAAGGTGTTCCAATGCAATCAATATAGCAAGAAAATTATTTTGACATAAACAGGGAGAAAACAATGTCAATCGAACATATTCAGAACTCGGTTAAAGATGTTATTGCCTATTTGACAGAAAACCCGAAAGACGCGCTAAGCACCAGCCCGCCGATCACTGCGGTTATGGAAAGCGGCCTGCGGTGCCGTGCCACCGGGGAGGATGGGCAATCGGTAGTGACCGACATGCCCAAAGCCGTTGGCGGGGGCGCAACTGCACCGTCACCCGGCTGGCTGGCCCGCGCCGCACTTGCAACTTGTGACGCCACCAGAATTGCCTTGCGCGCTGCAGAGCTGGGAATTTCGCTGGATACACTTGAAGTCGCCGCTGACAGTGTTGACGATGATCGCGGCTTATTTGGCATCGACAAATCGGTTCCTGCCGGTTCGTTAAGCCTGCGAACCCGCGTTACAATTGGTGCAGCCGGTGTGGCTGAAAAAACCTTGCGAGAGATCGTCGATTACGCAGTGACCCATTCGCCAGTCGCAGACGGCTGTCGCAGGGCAACGCCCTCAACAGTTGAGGTCACGATTGCCTAACCCTGAAATCAACCATTCAAATAAGGAAATTTATAAAATGACGGATTCACTTTATTCTCGCCTTGGCGCATATGACGGCATCGCAATGTTTGCCACCAACGTTGTCGCGGCGGCACGAAAGGACGACCTGCTGGGCCGTTTCTGGACCAATCGCGGCGAAGACCGCAACGCGCAGGAGCTTCAACTTTTGATTGACTACTTTGTCAAAGCCACCGGCGGGCAAATGTATTACAAAGGCCGCGATATGGCGCTTACCCATGCGGGCATGGGCATCACCGAAGCTGACTGGGCACGGTTTCTTGAAATCGCTGGCAGTGTCGCTGGCGATATGGGCGTTGGCCCGACCGAGGGCGGCGAGGTGATGGGGTTTTTTGACAGCCTCAAAGCTGATATTGTTTCTGCATAACACTTTCTTATCAGCGCGGCATCGGATTGCCGCGCTGATAAGACCAAACCTAAAAAGGCTAAATGCACCATGAATGACCAAGAAAAAACTGTTGAGGGCGGATGTATCTGCGGAAATACCCGTTTTGAGACAACGATGGAACCGATGGTTGTGCATGGGTGCCATTGCCGCGGTTGCCAGCGAAATTCCGGCACAGCATTTGCCATTAACGCCCTGTTTGAAGCTGACAAAGTCAAACTGCTATCGGGGGAAATTGAGGAAATAACCGTGCCAACACCCAGCGGCAAAGGCCAGATTATCGCGCGCTGCTCCAAATGCAAAACCGCGCTCTGGAGCAATTATTCCATGGGCGGCCTGAATAAACGCATCCGTTTCATCCGGGTTGGCACGCTGGATAACCCTGATCTGTTTTCACCGGATGTTCACATTTTCACCACCACAAAACACCCGTTGGTGCAACTGCCCCAAGATGTGCCCGCCGTTGATATATTTTATAAATGGAATGAGGTTTGGACCCAAAACAGCCTTGACCGGCTGCGGGTTCTGGAAGACGAAGCCGGAATATGGATCACGTAAGCTGCGTTTTGTCGAGACAACCGCTGGCGTTTCAACAAATGATCGGATATTGCGTGGCAAGCCAAAGGAAACGCTGATTTGCCCCGTTATGCCCTTAAAATCGAATATTCCGGCGCGCCGTTTAATGGCTGGCAGCGCCAGATTGATCAGCCGACCGTTCAGGGCACCATCGAAGACGCCTTGCGGCTTTTGCAAAAAGACCATGACGGCATTCAGGGCGCGGGGCGCACGGATACCGGCGTGCATGCTACGGGGCAGGTTGCCCATGTTGATCTGGCCGAGACTTGGGACCCGTTTCGCCTGAACGAGGCACTTAATTACCATCTGCGCCAGCACCCTGTTTCCATTCTGGCCGTCGTTGCAGTGCCCGATGATTTCCATGCGCGCTTTGGTGCTGATGAACGCCGCTATACGTTTCGCCTGTTTTGCCGCCGTGCGCCGCTGACTTTTGCCAAAGGCACCATGTGGCAGATCAAGCATAATCTGGATGTGCGCGCCATGCGCGAGGCGGCGCATTATCTGATTGGCAAACATGATTTCACCACGTTTCGATCCTCGATCTGCCAAGCTGCCAGCCCTGTCAAAACCCTGAATGAATTGCGTATCGAGACCTCGGCCCATTCCGGTGGCACCGAAATACGGTTTCATATTCGTGCCCGCAGTTTTTTGCATAACCAGGTCCGCAGCTTTGTCGGCACACTGGAACGGGTCGGGGCCGGGTCTTGGCAGCCATCGGATGTTTTGCACGCGCTGGAATCCCGCGACCGCGCCGCCTGTGGCCCTGTTTGCCCACCCCAAGGGCTGTATCTGGCCGATGTGCGCTATCCGATTGACCCGTTTAACCGTATGCACCTGCCGCTGGAGCCGGTCCAGCATCTGGCCACCGGTATTGGTGCGACCATGCTGGAACAAATGCCGCTGCCCTTGCTGGTGATCACCCGAAAAGGCCGCGTGGCGCAAGCCAATCAATCAGCGCTGGACCTGTTTCCGAATCTGCGCATGCGCCAGCATTTTTCAGGTGTGTTTGAATCGGATATTTTTGTCAAAGCCGTTAATGCGGCAATTGATAAAGGCAAAACCGGCAAGATCAAATTCCAGACCGATAACTGGGGCGAACGCCATTTTAATGCCCATATCGGTTTGTTGCCCGGCGGCAGTGAATTTGGCAAAAACATCCGCGTGATTGTCGCCATCGAGGAACGCACCCTGGTGCGCAAAGCCGAACAAATGCGCAGCGATTTTATCGCCAATGTCAGCCATGAATTACGCACGCCGCTGGCGTCTATTTCGGGCTATATCGAAACCCTGCAAGGCCATGCAAAAGACGACCCCGAAGCCCGCGAACGGTTTTTATCGGTAATGGCGGCGCAGGCGGGGCGGATGCAGAACCTTGTCAGCGATCTGATGTCGCTGAACCGGATCGAGCTGGCCGAACATAAAACCCCGCATGAAAAATGCGCGTTAAATGCGCTGGTATCCGAGGCGGTGGCCGATGTGCAGCCATTGCAGGAAAAGCTGGGGGCAGTGATCAAGGTTGATCTTTTGCCCGATATGCCGATGGTTTCGGGGGATCGGGCGCAATTGAATCAAGTGCTGATCAACCTGTTCGAAAACGCCATAAAATACAACAGCGCCGGAGGCCCGATCATGATTGGCACCGCCTTGCCCAGCAAAAACTACCCCGGTATGGTCGGTATTTCGGTGCGTGATTGCGGCGAGGGCATTGCCCCCGAACACCTGCCCCGCCTGACCGAACGGTTTTACCGCGTCAGCGTTGCCAAAAGCCGCGATAAAGGCGGCACAGGGCTGGGGTTGGCGATTGTTAAACATATTTTGAACCGGCATAACGGTATGCTGGAAATCACCTCGGAAATTGGCAAGGGCAGCGTGTTTACCATGTGGCTTCCGGTGGCGCAATAAAGCCGGCATTACCAAGGCTTTTACTTCATAAAATTGCGGTTGAATATTAATGCCACCCGTGTGTTTTTAGGTATAAAGGCAAATTTACCGTTAACTTACAAGCACTTATGACGTCACTAAATCGTCATGCAACTGAAATATTACCTTGTGCGAATCTGGCTAGGTTGCCGTTGAATCTAACCAGACGGAGCAATCCTGTGAAATTTTCCATCCTGACCTCTATGGCCCTTTTGATGGCAAGCCCGGCCTTGGCGCGCGACGAAATACGCATTGTCGGATCATCAACCGTGTTTCCTTTTTCCACCGCAGTTGCCGAACAATTTGGCCGCAATCCCGATTACCCGACCCCGATTGTTGAATCGACCGGATCAGGCGGGGGGTTGAAATTGTTCTGTGCCGGAATTGGCGAAAACACCCCCGATATCGCCAATGCCTCGCGTCGCATAAAAGCCAAGGAATTTGCGCAATGCCGCGAAAACGGTGTTGATGAAATTGTCGAAATCATCATCGGATATGACGGCATTGTCATTGCCAACGCCCTGCGCGGGCCACGGTTCAGCCTGACCATTGAACAGCTAACGCTGGCATTGGCGGCAAATGGCCCCCTGCCCGAAATGTGGAGCGACATAGACCCGTCACTGCCGGCAATTACCATCGAGGTGCTGGGGCCGCCGCCATCATCTGGCACCCGCGATGCGTTTGAAGAACTGGTGCTGCACGAGGGCTGCGAAACCACCGGTCTGGTCGCCTGCGAAGGCATTTCCATGCGCGAAGATGGTATATATGTGGATGCAGGCGAAAACGATAATCTGATTGTATCAAAGCTGGAAACCAATCCGAACGCATTGGGGATTTTCGGGTTTTCCTTTCTTGACCAGAATTTTGATGTCATCAAAGGCGCCTCGGTTAACGGGGTGGAACCGACATTTGATGCCATTGCCGACGGGGATTATACCATTTCCCGCTCGCTTTATGTCTATGTCAAAGCTGCCCATATCGGGTTGATTCCCGGGTTGGAAGGTTTTGTCGCCGAACTGGTTTCCGATGCGGCCAGCGGCGAAGACGGGTATCTGGCCGACAAGGGATTGATCCCGCCTGATCAGGACCTGTTTTTACAAAATGCGGCTACCGCCAGCAATCTGACCCCGATGACCGATGACGAGCTGCACTGATGGTTGCTTTTGTTGCATTACTGACCACACTGGTCGCGGCCGGATTTTTCCTTTTATCACGGCAAAAGGCAGTGTTGGTCAGTAATGGCGATTTGGCCAGCCTGCATTCGCGCCCTGGCTATCACGGGTTTTACAGCTTTTTATGGGTGATGCTTTTTGGTGCAGCGGCATTGCTGGCTTTTGCAAACCTGTCGCTGCATCCGGCACTGGCGCTGGCGGTTGCTGTGATTGCCGGCATTGCCAGCAGCCTGAATATCGGGGTGGATACCCGCGCCCGTAATAAATCGGAAAAAATTGTCACCGGCATTCTGTTTGCCTGTGCGGGGGTTGCGGTGTTAACCACCATCGGCATTGTTTTGTCGCTGGTATTCGAGACCTTCAATTTCTTTGAAAGCATCAACTGGCGGGTAGACAAATTTTTGTTTGGCCCGCGCTGGTCGCCATTATCCGGTTTGCAAAACGGTGTGATTGACCCTGACCGTGTCGGGATCATGCCCTTGTTATTGGGCACTGCGATGATCACCGGCATTGCCATGCTGATCGCCACGCCGATCGGGTTGTTTGCCGCGATTTACCTGTCGGAATTTGCCAGCCTGCGTTTGCGCGGCTGGATCAAACCGATGATGGAGGTTCTGGCCGGTATTCCCACCGTGGTTTACGGGTTTTTTGCCGCCATTACTGTCGCGCCACTTTTGCGCGACACTGGCGGGTTGTTCGGGGTGAATGTGGCCTCCGAGAGCGCTTTGGCGGCGGGAATTGTGATTGGCATTATGATCATTCCGTCAATTTCATCACTGGCGGATGATGTGATCAATTCGGTACCGCAATCCCTGCGCGACGGGTCTTATGCGCTGGGTGCTACACGCGCTGAAACCGTGCGTCAGGTTGTATTGCCTGCCGCCCTGCCGGGGATATTTTCAGCCCTGCTTTTGGGGGTTTCACGCGCAGTTGGCGAAACCATGGTGGTGGTGATGGCGGCTGGCCAAGGCGCCAATCTGACCGCAAACCCGCTAGAGGCCGTAACCACCGTTACCGTGCAAATCGTGATGCTGATCACCGGCGATACCGATGCTTCGACCGCTGCTGGCCCCGCGTTTTCGCTGGCCTTTACGCTTTTTTGTCTAACGCTGGTTCTGAACATTCTCGCAATGCGGTTTGTTCGTAAATACCGCGAAATCTATGAATAGGAGCCGGCTATGATCAGCATGACAGAGCTTTCCAAAAAGCACCGCTCACCTGAATCGGCGCTGCGGTTACGCAAACGCAAAGCCAGCCAGAAACGGCTTAAATTCTATGGCATACTGGCGATTACCTTGTCCGGTCTGGCCTTGGCGATATTGCTTTGGTCGGTGCTTGGCAAATCCGGCGGGGCGTTAACGGAACACCATATAGCCATGGAAATCACGCTGGATGCAGGTTTGATTGACCGCGAAAATATTGACAGCACCGATTTTTCAAAGCTTAGCAAAAATATGCTGAAGGAGCGGTTTTCTTATGTAAATGGCCGGACGGAACGGCGCGAAATGTATGATATTATCAGTTCCGGCGCGGCGTATGAATTGCGCGATCTGGTAACACAAAACCCCGATATGGTTGGCCAGACGGTTACGTTTGATTTTCTGGCATCGGATATTGCCGACCTTTATCTGAAAGGCGCTTACGGGCAGATTGAACCGGTGGACCATTCGGGGGATTTAACGGTTTCAAGCGATGGCGGACAGGTTTCTTTTCGTTCTTCAACCGATGATTTTACCCCGTATCTTGGCTCTGCCCGCAGCCGTTTGCTGGTGCGGGCCGATGAATTGCGCGTCGAGGCCGGTTTGCAGGAAAACGGCCGTCGTGTATTTACCGAGCGCGGTGATCCGGGTGAGGCCGCCCTGCGCGAAGCCGCCCGTGATGCCCGTATATCCGAGGCTGAAACCCTGGAAAAACTGGCACAACAGCCCGATGGTATCTTTGAGCTTGATGCCTTTACCGCATCCATATTTTTAAAGCTTGGGCAGGTTTGGGTGCAGGTAGAAACAATTTCCGCCAATGGTGGCAGCGGCAAGATTCTGGGCGACATTAACGACGGCATTATTGCAGCGGATGATTGGCAATTGCTGATTTATGCAGCCCCGCCAATTACCCGCAAAGTTTCCGACCTTCAGGCGGTATTGCTGGAAGATTTGCGGCTGGCGGGCAGGGTTTCCAAGGGTATCAACACGCATTTTTTTACCGCCGGAGATAGCCGTGAACCGGAACTGGCAGGTATTTGGGGTGCGGCGGTCGGGTCTTTCTGGACCATGATGGTCACCATTGTATTTGCGTTTTTTATCGGGGTTCCGGCGGCGATCTATCTGGAGGAATTCGCGCGCGACAATAAATTTACCCGCATGGTGGAAATTAACATCAACAATCTGGCGGCGGTGCCCTCGATTGTGTTTGGCCTGCTGGGCCTGTCGGTGTTTATCGGGTTTATGGGCATGCAAAGGTCATCACCCATTGTTGGCGGCATGGTGCTGGGCATTATGACCTTGCCGGTAATTATTATTGCCGCGCGCGCCGCGATAAAAGCCGTGCCGCCCAGCATTCGCGATGGCGCATTGGCACTGGGCGCATCTGATTTGCAGGTATCCATGCACCATGTTTTACCCCTGTCGATGCCCGGTATATTAACCGGCACCATTCTGGGCATGGCCCGTGCCCTGGGCGAAACCGCGCCGCTTATTATGATCGGTATGGTGGCATTTATTGTCGATATTCCGGATGGGCCAACCGATAATGCCACGGTTTTGCCGGTGCAGATTTTCCGCTGGGCCGATTTTCCCGAACGGGCGTTCGAGGCCCGCACTGCGGCTGCCATATTGGTGCTGCTGGTATTTCTTTTTGCAATGAATCTAACAGCCATACTGTTAAGAAAACGCTTTGAGCGGCGTTGGTAGGAAATGAAAATGAACAAAATGACAACCAAAAACGTTGATGTGTTTTACGGCGAGAACCACGCCATCAAAAACGTCAGCGTCGATATTCTGGATAAAACCGTAACCGCCTTTATCGGCCCTTCGGGTTGCGGGAAATCAACTTTTCTGCGCTGTTTGAATCGTATGAATGACACGATTTCAATTTGTAAAATCACCGGCGAATTGCTGATGGATGGTGAAGATATTTACGCCAAATCGGTTGATCCGGTGCAATTGCGCGCCCGCGTCGGCATGGTGTTTCAAAAACCCAATCCGTTTCCGAAATCGATTTATGACAACGTCGCCTATGGCCCCAAAATCCACGGGCTGGTTGACAATAAAACCGACCTGGACGAGGTGGTCGAAACCTCCCTGAAACGCGCCGCGATCTGGAACGAGGTCAAAGACCGGTTGGGTGAATCAGGCACCAGCCTGTCGGGCGGGCAGCAACAACGCCTGTGCATCGCCCGCGCCATTGCCACCGCCCCCGAGGTATTGTTGATGGACGAACCGGCCAGCGCGCTGGACCCGATTGCCACTGCCCAGATTGAGGAATTGATCGACGAGCTGCGCCACAGCTATTCGGTTGTTATCGTTACGCATTCCATGCAGCAAGCCGCGCGCGTTTCCCAGAAAACCGCGTTTTTTCATATGGGCGATATGGTGGAATACGGCGATACCTCGGCTATTTTCACCAATCCGGTGGATCAGCGCACCCAAGATTATATTACCGGCCGGTTTGGATAGGAGAATATCATGGAAGAAAACGCACATATCGTTTCGGCATTTGACAAAGAGCTGGCCCATATTCAGGACCAGATCAACCAGATGGGCGAACATGCCGCCGCCGTGCTGCAAACCGCACTTAAGGCCGTGAAAAAACGTGACCCGGTTTTGGCGCAACAGGCCATTGATATGGACAGGCGGCTGGATGAATTCGAGCTGGAAATAGAAGAGCGCGCCACCCAAATTATTGCCCTGCGCCAACCCATGGCGCTGGATTTGCGGGTGCTGATTTCTGCCATCAAAATCGCTACTACGCTGGAACGCATTGGTGATCTGGGCAAAAACATTGCACGCCGCGCGCTGGTATTATCTGATGGTAAAAAACCGAAAATCACCAGCTCGATTGTGCAAATGGGCAAGGCCACGCGGTTGCAGCTTGATGCCATTATGGCCGCGCACGCGGCGCGCGATGCGGAAATGGCGGTGGAAATATGGCAAAACGACGTTGATCTGGACGAAATGTATAACAGCCTGTTCCGCGAGGTGGTGACCTATATGATGGAAGACAGCCGTAAAATCTCGACCGGATCACAGCTTTTGTTCATTGCCAAAAACCTTGAACGCATTGGCGATCATACCACCCATATTTCCGAGATGATTTATTATGTGGTTAATGGTAAGCCCCTTGGGGATGATCGCCCCAAGGGCGAACCGCTTGGCCTTGATGAGGAATAAAAAATGACTGTCAAAATTCTGGTGGTGGAGGACGAAGAAGCCCTGCAACAATTGCTGGACTATAATCTGACCCGCGAGGGGTTTGAAGTTACCGTGGTCGGCGACGGTGCAGAGGTCATGGATATTGTGACCGAGAATGAACCGGATTTTATCCTGCTGGACTGGATGCTGCCCCATGTTTCGGGCATAGAACTATGCCGCCAAATTCGCAATAATACAGCCACGCGGCATATTCCGATTATCATGCTGACCGCGCGGGGCGAAGAAGAAGACCGCGTGCGGGGGCTGGATAAAGGTGCGGATGATTACATCACCAAACCGTTTTCAATTAGTGAACTGGTAGCCCGCATAAAGGCCGTACTGCGCCGTGTTAACCCCGCCATTGTCGGCACAGTGGTAAAATTCGCCGACATCACGCTGGACCGGGAAACCATGCGCGTAAAGCGCGGCGAGCGGAATGTTGCGCTTGGCCCGACCGAATTCAAACTGCTGGATGTATTAATCCAACGCCCCGGACGGGTTTTCAGCCGCGAGCAACTGCTGGACAGGGTCTGGGGGCAGGATGTTTATGTTGAAAATAGAACCGTGGACGTGCATGTCGGGCGGCTGCGCAAGGCGTTGAACAAGCGGGGGGAAGTGGACCCTATTCGGACGGTGCGGGCGTCAGGGTATGCTTTGGATGAGACTTATGGGTGAGGTGCTTGGCATATTGCTCACGCATTTAGCTTTATCCCAATAGTATTCGATAATATTTTACTATTTTTCAATCGGTTTCGATTATTTCGAATATTGACGAAGTGCGAATGTGTGTTACATTAGCGCTAATCGGAGAGAGAAAATGACCATAGCATCAGGCATTGCAGAGCCGTTTGGAGGGCGCCTTCCATCGGAAAACGAGCGATTCGCGGCTACTCAGCTGCGCAAAATTCTTGCGTCCAAAATGGATGACGGAACATTATCGCTGCCGTTTTTTGACAAACAAAGTGGCAAACAGGAGATAATACTTACGCCCGCACTTGCACAACTGTTATTTGAGGTACTACGCCATGTTAGCAAAGGCGAAGCTGTTACATTGGTGCCCGTTGGAGAAATGCTAACAACCCAGCAAGCCGCAGATATACTTAATATTTCCAGGCCATACCTGATTAAGATTTTAGATCAGAAAAAAATAGCGTTTAGTAAAATCGGGAGGCATCGCCGCATTCGTGCTACTGATTTATTTGCTTATAAAGTAGAGCGTGATCTCGAACGATCTGATGCGCTTTCGGAGCTATTTGAGGATAGTGCGGAACTGGTTTAGCCATGTTTGCAAATCGGTTCACGGCTGTTTTGGATGCTTGTATTCTTGCAAGTGCATTAAAGCGTAATATTATTTTATCACTGGCAAAGGCAGAGTTATTCAGACCTCGCTGGTCTGTTGACATTATGAATGAAACGGAGCGTGCCATTGCAAAGATCATAAAAAACCAAGGATTAACGAACCCCGTCGAAAAAGCAAAAAAGGCACGTAAGAATATCGAGCGTGCTTTTGAAGATGCTAATATCGAAGAATATGATATTTTGTTTAAGAATTTTGAAGCGTTACCGGATAAAGACGACGCACATGTAATTGCGGTTGCGGTGAAAACAAAAGCTTCAATTATAGTTACTGACAATATTAAAGACTTCCCTAAGTATATTCTTGATGCACTGGAAATGGAAGCTAAAAGCGCAGACGACTTTATTGCAGATACTTTTGATCTAAGCCTTTCCAAAGCGTTAAGTGCAGTAAAAGACATGAGAGCAAGGCTCAAGAATCCGGATTTTACCACTGACAGTTTATTAATCCGCATGGAAAAAATCGGCCTGCCACAAGCAGCAGACATATTGCGGGAAAATCAGGATCTTTGGTAATTCTGACCTGCTCAGTTCGAGAACCAACTTGAATCAGGGTTTCAACCCCTCCCGCCCCGCATCCAGTGCCGTCACAACCTCTGCGCTCAACCCGACTTCCCTTCCCAAACATAAATCCGCCACCAGTTCTGACACTGCCGGAGCGGTCTGAATGCCATAGCCGCCTTGGCCTGCCAGCCAGAAAAACCCGTCAGCATCCGGCGCAAACCCCACCACCAAGGTGCGATCAGGGGCAAAGCTGCGCATGCCTGCCCATGTATGGGTAATGCGGGTCACCGGCGTGGTGACCATCTGTTGGTAACGCTCGATGCCTTCGGCCAGCACCATGTCCTCGGCCCATACATCATGGGGTTCCACATGGTCTTCATCAGCGGGGGAAACCATCAACTGGCCGCTTTCGGGCTTGGCATACCAGCTTTCGGCAGCACTAACAAAAAGCGGCCATTTGGAAATATCATGGCCATCCGGCGGCGGGATTAATGCTGCTGAACGGCGCATCGGCTGGATACCCTTGGGGGTAACTTGCGCCATCCGCGCAATGGTATCCGCCCAGCCGCCAGCAGCATTGATCAAAACCGGAGCGCTAAATTCCCCCTGTTTGGTAACCACATGCCAAATGCCGTTTTTGCGGCTGATTTCCATAGCAGCAGTATTAACAATCTGCCCATCGTTGCCCCGCAACATCCGCGCAAAGCCTTGCAACATGCGGTCAACGTCGATTTCCTGCGCGTCCCATTCAATAGCGGCCCCCGCGATCTGGTCGGCGCGCAGGATCGGCACAATTTCGGCGGCTTGTTGGGCGCTCAGGGTTTCAACACCGCTGCTGCCATCCAGATAGGCGTGCAGGTCTGGCAATTCCAGCTCGTTTGCCACCATCAATTCACCGCGCGGCGATAACAGGCCGGTATCCGACACCCCAACCGGGTTTTCCAGAAACGGAAAAGACGCAAGGTTCAGCGCGCGCAAAGTGGCATTGCCGTAATTGCGGATAATCATTGCAGCCGAACGGCCGGAGGAATGATAGCCGATGGATGCCTCCATCTCCAAAACAGTAACAGACGCATCACCAGACAGCCGCGCCGCCGCGCTGATACCGGCAATGCCACCGCCGATGATCAGAAAATCGCTATTGGATGTCTTGGCGGATGGTGCTGTTTTCAGGGTCATAAGGGCTGTCCTCGACAATTTCACATTCCCACAACCGGTTTTGCATTTTGACCATTAGCTTTTGGCCAATAACCGCCAGTTCTGGGATGACATAACCCATACCGATTGATTTTTCAAAATGCACGGAATATCCACCTGAAGTCAGACGGCCAACCTTTTTGTCACCGTCAAACAAGGCTTCGCGACCCCAAGGGTCGGCATCCGATGGCCCGTCAATCAGCAGGGTTACGCATTTACTTCGCAGACCAATCGCTTGCATCGCATCCTTGCCGTTGAAGGTTTTGGACAAGTCGATAAAGCGCGGTAAATCGGCCTCAACCGGGGTGGCGTCTCGGCCCAGTTCGGTGCCAAAGGCGCGATAGGATTTTTCCTGCCGCAACCAGTTTTGCGCCCGCGCCCCGACCAGTTTCAACCCGTGTTCCTCGCCTGCTTTTGTAATCAGGTCAAACAGGTAATTCTGCATCTCTACGGGATGGTGCAATTCCCAACCCAGCTCGCCCGTATAGGCCACGCGGATGGCGTGGACGGGGCACATGCCAAGCTCGATGTTTTTGCTGCTCAGCCACGGGAAATTCTTGTTGGAAAGGGCCGTAGCGGGGTTGGCATCATTGATAATCCGGGCCAGCACATCGCGGGATTTGGGGCCGGCAATGGCAAATACACCGTATTGGGTGGTGACGTTTTGGATTTCAATATAGCCGAATTCGCCGGCCTTGTCCTCAGCCGCTTTACGCAGGAAATCCCCGTCATAATCGGTTAATGCGCCCGAGCTGACAAGGTAATATTCGGCCAAAGCCTCGCGCACTATGGTATATTCTGTTCGCGTGGTTCCGGCATCGGTCAATGCATAGGTTAGGTTGATACGGCCGATACGGGGCAGTTTATTGCAGGTGAACCAATCCAGAAACCGCGTTGCGCCCGGGCCTTTGACGCGGTGTTTGGTGAATGCGGTGGCGTCGATTATGCCAACGCCTGTTCGGATGGCTTTGGCCTCGTCCACCGCGTATTGCCACCATGCGCCACGGCGGAAACTACGGCTGTCATGGTCAAAGTTATCCGGTGCATCCAGCGGGCCAAAATAATTCGGACGCTCCATACCGTTGACCACGCCAAACTGCGCGCCACGGGTTTTCATGCGGTCATAACAAGGCGCGGTTCGCAGAGGGCGACAGGCTGGGCGTTCCTCATCCGGGTGGTGCAGGATGTAAACATGGTCGTAACATTCCTCGTTTTTGCGCGAGGCATACTCAACGGTGGTCCAGTCGCCAAACCGTTTTGGGTCGAGGCTCGCCATGTCTATTTCGGCCTCTCCGTCCACCATCATTTGCGCCAGATAATAGCCCACCCCGCCAGCGGCTGTGATGCCAAAACTAAACCCTTCAGCCAGCCACATATTGCGTAAACCGGGCGCGGGGCCAACCAGCGGGTTGCCATCCGGGGTGTAACAAATCGGGCCGTTGAAATCATCCTTCAGGCCGCTGTTTTCACAGGACGGAATGCGGTGGATCATCGCCATATACTGGTCCTCGATCCGGTCCAGCGCCAGCGGAAACAGATCAGCACGGAAACTGTCGGGCACCCCGTGTTCAAACCGCGCGGGGGCATGTTTTTCATAGACCCCCAATATCCAGCCGCCGCGTTCCTCACGCACATAAGATTGTGCGTCAGCATCACGGATGACAGGATGTTCGGGGTTGGAAACCCGCCATTCTTGCAGCGCGGGGTCAATATCGGTGACGATAAACTGGTGCTCAACGGGAATGGCAGGCATTTTGATGCCAAGCATTTTTGCGGTGCGCTGCGAATGGTTTCCTGTTGCGGTGACCACATGTTCGGCGTGGATTTCAAAAACCTCATCCGAAGCCACCAGATTTCCGCCCTTTTCCACCATTACAGAACCGCGCACGATCCAGTGATCGCCCGCCCATTCATAACTGTCTACTTGCCGTTTGCGGATGATTTCCACGCCGCGTTGTCTAGCGCCTTTGGCCATGGCCATGGTCACATCGGCGGGGTTGATATAGCCATCGGTCGGGTGGAAAAGCGCGCCTTTCAGGTCTTCACAATTGATCAGCGGCCAGCGGGATTTGATTTGTGCCGGTGTTAAAAATTCATGCTCAATGCCAACGGTATCAGCAGTGGCGGAATACAGATAAAATTCATCCATACGATCCCGAGTTTGGGCCATACGCAGGTTGCCGACCACCGAAAACCCTGCATTCAGGCCAGTTTCTGCCTCCAGTTCCTTATAGAACTTCACCGAATAATCATGGATATGGCTGGTGGCATAGCCCATGTTAAACAGCGGTAACAGCCCCGCTGCGTGCCATGTTGACCCTGATGTCAGCTCGTCACGTTCCAGCAACACTACATCGTTCCAGCCGGCCTTGGCCAGATGATAGGCAATGCCGGCCCCCACGACGCCACCACCAACGATACATGCTTTGACATGGGTTTTCATTTGGGGCTCTCCGTTGTGTTGTTTCCCCCAGCTTTTACCCTTGGCCCTGAAATGGCAAGTTATCTTGTCCGACATATGATCAAACGATAACGACCACGCGGCTTGTCAGGTTGTAATACCTGCGCCATAGTCCTGTTAATTATAAACCGGAGGAAAAAATGAAAACCAATTTGATTCTGGCGGCATGTGCCGCATCCTTGATATCCACATCCGCAATGGCGCAAGACCTGCCTGACCTTGGAGGTCAAACCGTAGTGGTTGTCACCGAAAACGCCTATCCGCCGCTGCAATTTGTTGAACCGTCCACCGGCAATGCCATTGGTTGGGAATATGACGCCATGGCCGAAATCGCCAGCCGTTTGAATATTACCGTGGAATACCAAAATATTAGCTGGGATGCGATGATCCCTGCGGTTTCCGGCGGCGAATATGATATGGGCATGACCGGCATTACCATCCGCGATGACCGCGCTGAAATTGTCGATTTTTCCGATGCCTATATGCGCTCGGAAATGTTCATGCTGGTGCGTGCCGATGAAGACCGTTTCACCGATGGGGCCAGCTTTGCCGCGTTCGAGGATGGTCTGGTTGGCGCCCAACCCGGCACTACGCCGTTTTATGTGGCGGTCTATAACATGCTGGATGCAGACGAGGCCAACCCCCGTATCAAACTGTTTGAAACATTCGGCATTACCGTTCAGGCGCTTAAGGCTGGCGATGTTGATGTGGTTCTAACCGACGGCACCGCCGGTGCGGGATATGTGCGCGCCAACCCTGATACGTTCAAATTGATCGGTGATCCGATGGGCACCGAGGATTTCGGCTTTATCTTTCCGATGGGGTCTGAACTGGTCGGGCCGATCAATGCGGCGATTGCCAGTATGAAGGCCGACGGCACCATCGAGGCGCTGAATGTCAAATGGTTCCTTGAATATGATATGGGCGGTTAAGCCCCGTGACTGCCTCCGTTTGCGCGGGGGCAGGTTTTTGATATGTTGACCCCGCAAAATAATTCCAAGGATTTCCCGTATTGGCTGCTGGTTGCGGTCGCTATCGGCTTGTATCTGGCATACCGCGTTTATACCGATGAATTGTATACGCAGATCATCCGCATCGTTTCGCGCGGCATCTGGGTGACGATATTTGTGACGGTATTTTCGTTTTTCGCAGCGTCGCTGATCGGGCTGTTAATGGCCGTCGGGTCACTGTCTCGGTTTCTGGTTTTTCGCCAACTGGCGCGGTTTTATATCGAGATTGTTCGCGGTATTCCCATTCTGGTGATGTTGATTTACGTGTCCTTTGTTGGCGCGCCATTATTGGTGGCGGGGTTGAACTGGGCCATTGAACCTATGGGGTTTGATCCGGTTAAAACCCGTGACTTATCCTTGTTCTGGCGGGCGGTGATGGCCCTGACCATCGGCTATTCGGCCTTTATCGCCGAGGTGTTTCGCGCCGGCATTCAATCGGTGGATACCGGCCAGATCGAGGCCGCCAAGGCGTTGGGCCTGAATGGCTGGCAACGGTTCCGGAAAATCATTTTCCCCCAAGCCATCCGCACCATTTTACCCCCGCTTGGCAATGATTTTATTGCCCTGATCAAGGACAGTTCCCTGGTGTCCATACTGGGGGTCGCGGATATTGCCCAGCTTGGCAAAATCTATGCGGCGGGGTCTTATAAGTATCTGGAAACCTATAATATTGTGGCCTATATCTATTTGATTATGACGGTCAGCCTGTCGCTGTTGTTGCGCCGGCTAGAGACCAAAATGCGGGCCGCCCCCAAAGGCTAAAGCGCGGCCGCCAGATGGCTGGCGAAATCAGCCATCAGTTTCTGGTCTTTGCCGCCGATGGCCAGAAAACTATGGGTTGAATTTTGCCACGAAGCAGCGGCCATTCCCAGCATTTCTGTGGTTTCGATGCCTTCTTCATCCAGATTTTGCCGTTTCAGAATGCAAAACGCCACCGGCGTGCCGTCTTCCATCGTATAGGCGATTTGAATCAATACCTGCCCTTCAAACCCCAATACCTGCGCACGACGCAGGGTTAACCCGTCAAAACCATCCAGAACTTCAAGGTTCATATCAAGGCCAAGCAAGGCGCTGGTTTTGGCGACTTCCTGCGTAAGCCGCTCGGCATCTGGTTCAATTACAGACAGGGTTTCCAAAACATACAGCGCCTGATAATGCGCCACCTCCATCTCCCATCCGGTTTGGGGGGCTTGCAGGCGGGCACCAATGCCAATGCCCAGCGCCAGCATAATTGATGCCGCCAGCGCAGGCATGATCCAGCGCGGCTTGGTGGCGGGTAAGGTAACGGGCGGGGTTGGCAGGCTGTCAAATGCGGATTTCAGACCGGAAAGGTCGATTTCCAGCGTTGCCAGACGGTTGGCCAATGCAGGGTCTTTTGCCAGTGCGGCGGTGATGGCACCGGCTGTTTCCGCAGGTAATTCGCCATCCAGAAAAGCGGTCAGGTCTTCGTCAGAATACATTACTCAACCTCCTTGTTAAGCGGCGCCAGGGCTTTGCGCGCGGCCGATAGCCTGCTCATGACGGTGCCAATTGGAATATCCAGCATGGTGGCGGTATCCTTATAACTGAACCCTTCGATATAGGTCAGCAAAACCGTTTCGCGCTGGGCATCAGGCAGGGCCATTACTTTGATTAACACCTCGGACGCAAAAATATTCTCGACCGGATCAGAATTTTTTGCTTGCAGGTCGCTATCTTCGGCAGGAATAACCCCCGCCCCCAGCCGGATTTTATTGGCGCGCAGGTCATTCAGCCAGATATTGCGGCAAATGGTAAATATCCAGCGATCCGCATGGGTGCCCTTTTGAAATTGCGCCGATTTTTCCAAAGCGCGCAAACAGGTTGCCTGTGCCAGATCATCGGCTGCGGCACGGTTACCGGCCAACCCATAGGCAAACCGCCACAGCTGTGGATGCATGGCAATTAATGCTTTGCGAATTATTTTATCATTTGAGGCGAATATAATGCTGTCCCCGGGTGTTGAACATTCAAGGTGTCGTAAAACCGGCATCAACTTATCCGATCGGGGAGATCATTCAATGCATAAAATCGTAACAGGCTTTGCAGCCGCAATTCTGGCCACCAGTGCAACATTTGCCAATGCGGGCGTTTGGGTGCTGGATGGCGCGGCCTCTAGTATTTCGTTCGGGTCGATCAAAAAGACCGAACTCGGCGAGACCCACTATTTTCCCGACCTGTCCGGTGGTGTGGATGCGGCGGGCAATGTATCGGTTGATATTGACCTTGGCAGCGTGCAAACCAATATCGACATTCGCAATGAACGCATGATTGAACATGTTTTTAACGGTATGGCTGCGGCCAATGTATCGGCCTCGGTAGATATGGAAAGCCTTGAAGGCCTTGAGGTTGGCGCCATGACCAGCGTTATGGTGGATGCCACGCTTGAATTATTGGGTGTGGAAACCGGATTTGACGCGCCGATGATTGCCGTGCGCTTGTCAGATACCCGCGTCATGCTGGTATCTGACGGTATGATATTTCTGTCGACCGATGATCTGGAAATCAACGCCGGTATTGATAAATTACAAGAGCTGGCCAGCCTGCCTTCGATCACCCGCACAGCGCCGGTAACCGTGCGGTTTGTGTTTGATCTGGAATATTAAACCGGACCGGCCAGCGCATTAATTGCGCTGGCCGGTATTTGCGGGGCAAATATAAACACCCCTGCCGGTTCGGGCTGTCCGGTTAAGGGCGCACAAAATCGGCCGAGGTAACAACGCCGTCGGCATTGCTGTCCAGCAGGGCGATCCATGCTGCGGTTCGGGAAATGAATTCTTCCCGGGAAATCTGGCCATCGCCATCGATATCATTAAATTCAAGGGTCATGCCGGTTGCGCCTTGACGTCCGGTATTGATCGGCGGGGTCTTGCCCTCTTGGTCAATGGCGCGCGCATTGTCAAAGCCGGCATATTCATCGGCATTCAGGATACCGTCTTCGTTATCATCAAATGTCAAAAAGATATCGCCACGCCGTTCGGTGGCTTCTTCCAATGTGACCTGGCCATCCTCGTTAAAATCCCAATTGTTCAAAAAACCCCAACCGGGGGCGCCTTGTGCAAATGCACTTGTGGTCAGGGCCAAAGTTGCTGTCAGGGTCAGGATAATCTTTTTCATGGTTCTTCTCCAGAATTTACGCAATGAAAGCCAAACGCATTCATTTTTTCGCATATTACTTATACGCAGCACCTGAAAATTTCCGTCGCGGGAATTGGAATTATTTTTGCATTTACAAAGCCACGTATTTTATACAGCATATTCCGGCATTGGTTGCGGGCAACATAATCGCGCTGGCCGTTTTTTGCCGGACGGACTAGGCTGGGCCAACTGAAAGGCTCCGTTATGAATATATTGCTGTCCGACTGGAATACTCCGTTTGAAATTCCGCCCTTTGATACGATCAACACCGCCGATTTTGCCCCCGCATTTGAGACAGCGCTGGCCGAGGGCCGGAAAAACAGCGCTGCAATTGCAGCCGATGTTTTCCCACCCACCTTTGAAAACACCATCGAGGCGCTGGAACGTTCCGACAAGTTGCTTGACCGTGTGGCGGGGGTGTTTTTCAATATTGCCGGTGCCGACAGCACGCCGGAACTGGAAGCATTGCAGCGGGATCTATCGCCAAAACTGGCGGCGTATTCATCTGAATTGCTGATGAATGCCCGGTTATGGGCGCGGGTAGATGCGATTTCCCAACGGGGTTTGTCGGATGAACAAAAACGGGTTTTAAGCCTGTATCGCAAAATGTTTGTGCGCGCCGGGGCTGAGCTAAAAGGCGATGCCAAGGCGCGTCTGGCAAAAATCATGGGGGAACTGGCCAGCCTTGGCACCGGTTTTACCCAAAACCTGCTGGCGGATGAGCGAAGCTGGTTTATGGTGCTGGATCGTGACGGTTTGGATGGCTTGCCGGAGGATCTGATAAATTCGGCAGCGGCAGCCGCCAAAGACCGTAATATGGACGGGCATATCATTACCACCTCGCGTTCCCTGATCGTGCCGTTTTTGCAGTTTTCACCACACCGCGATTTGCGCGAAATTGCTTATGAAGCATGGGTTTCGCGCGGGGCCAATGGAGGCGAAACCGATAATCGCGGCATTGCCAATGAAATGCTGGCCCTGCGCCATGAACGCGCCAATCTGTTGGGTTACGCAGATTTTGCCGCCTTTAAGCTGGATGGCGAAATGGCCAAAAAGCCTGAAAACGTGCGGGATTTGCTGAACAAAGTCTGGGCGCCTGCCAAATTGGCCGCTGATAAAGATGCCGAAAAGCTGACGAATTTGCTGCATGAAGATGGCATAAACGGTGATCTTGCCGCGTGGGACTGGCGATATTACGCAGCCATTTTGCAACAGCGCGAACATGATCTGGATGATGCGGAGGTCAAACCCTATCTGGCGCTGGACCGCATGATAAACGCGGCCTTTGACGTGGCCGGAAGGCTGTTTGGCCTGTCTTTCAAAGTGCTGGATGTGCCGCTTTATCATCCTGATGCGCGGGCGTGGGAGGTGCGCAAAGGCGAAAAACATATCGGGGTTTTTATTGGTGATTATTTTGCCCGCCCGTCAAAACGGTCCGGCGCATGGTGTTCGCGGTTTCGCGGCCAATCAAAGCTGGATGGCGATGTGCGGCCCATCACCGTAAATGTCTGTAATTTTTCCAAACCGCCTGCGGGATCACCGGCTTTGCTTGGCTTTGACGATGTTCGCACCCTGTTCCATGAATTCGGCCATGCGCTGCATTCCTTGATGTCGGATGTGACCTATGGGTTTATCGCAGGCACATCCGTAGCCCGGGATTTTGTTGAACTACCCAGCCAGCTGTTTGAGCATTGGGGCGCGCATCCGCAGGTGCTGCGTAAACATGCGTTGCATGTAAAAACCGGCGAGCCTATTTCGCAGGGTTTGCTTGACCGTTTGAAAGCCGCTGAAAATTTCGGCTCGGGGTTTGATACGGTTGAATTCATCAGCTCGGCCATGGTTGACCTTGATTTCCATTCAGGCCCCGCGCCCAAGGATGCGATGCAGGCACAGGCGCAAACGCTGGACAGGCTGAAGATGCCATCCGCCATTCGCATGCGCCACGCCACGCCGAATTTTGCCCATGTGTTTTCAGGTGACGGATATTCGGCCGGTTATTATTCCTATATGTGGTCCGAGGTGATGGATGCGGATGCATTTGAGGCCTTTGAAGATGTTGGCGATATTTTCGACCCCGAAACGGCGGCACGTTTGGCCAAATATATTTATACTGCCGGAGGTTCAAAAGACCCCGAAGACCTGTATGTTGCCTTTCGCGGGGCTTTGCCGTCGGTTGACGCATTGTTAAAGGGTCGGGGGCTGGACCGGGCGCGATAGCCCGAAAAATAAATTGTTAACAACTGCCTGATATTGATTTTTAAGTTGAGCAGCACGGATTCGATTCAAAAGGTTTTGCAGTGACTAAGTTTTCAGCGGCGCTTGAAAAATTTGACAAAAACGCCTCAGCCGAAGGGTTGTTCTGGCGCTATTGCCGATCACGGCTGGGGTTTTTCTGGCCGCGTATGGTGGTATTGGCAATTTCAGGTGTCTCGATCATTTTTTTATTGTCGCCTGCATATGCTATTGGCCTGTTTGCCCTGACTGCCAGTGCAGAAATACTCGATACGCTGGTATTGCGGCGCATCATGACCCATCGTTTTCAAACCGATCAATTTTTAGCCTTGCGAAAAATAGCAGTGGCCACAGCGATGTTGCAATCCGGATCGGTTGCCTTTGCCATTAGTGTAATCTGGCTGATCGGCGGCCCGCACGCCCATTTTTTTGCGCTTGTCATGCTAACCAGTTCGGTCATTGATGCGGGCATGGCGATCTATTATTTCCAGCTGATCACCCGCATCAAACAGGTTTTGTTTGGCCTGGCGGTTATTACGCTTTTTATTGTCGATTTCAGTCTGGGCCTGACCGATAAAAAGGTGCTGATTGTTGATTTTGGTGCCGCATTGATTCTGGCATATGTGATTACCAGATTGATGACTTTCTTGTATAGCTATCAGGCCTATAACCGCGCCAATATGCGCAAAATCATTGTTGCCGAACGTGACAGCAACATTGTTAACGCAAAACTGGAGGCACAACAGCGCGAGGCCAGCAAGCTGGCGATGGTGGCTGAAAATGTGAATGACGGCATTATTATTTCTACCCCCGATGCAAAAATCACCTGGGTAAATGCCAAATTTACCAGCATTACCGGTTATACATTCGACGAAGCTGTTGGCCAACATATCGGCGTGTTGCTGGATGGGCCGTGGACCTCGAAACAGGCGCTCAATAAAATCAGGGCCATTGCACAGGACCCTCGCCATATCCGGGTTGAAATCGAAAATAAAACCAAATCCGGCGGGCGGGTCTGGATGGAAAGCAGCATCACGCCGATATTTGACAAAGACGGAAAACATATCCTGAATTTCTGTGTAGAACGGGATATTTCCAAAGCCAAGAAAAACGCGCTGGCCTTGGCAGACGCCAAAATCGAGGCTGAAAACGCGTTGCGCGCCAAATCGGAATTTCTGGCAACCATGAGCCATGAAATCCGGACCCCGATGAACGGCATTGTTGGCATGGCTGATCTTTTAACCAGCACAACGCTTAGTGACCAACAGGCACAATATGCCAAAATCATCTCTGAATCCGGCGAGGCATTGCTGTCAATCATTGATGACATCTTAAATTTCTCACGGCTTGAGGCTGGCAAAATGCAGCTGAAAACCGCTGCGTTTGCGCCCGAATCGCTGGTGCAGTCGTTGGTTGAATTGTTAGCGCCCGGTGCAAAACAAAAAGGTCTGGCGCTGATTCTGGCAGATATGCCCCCGGGGCAAGACCTGATCGGCGACAAAGGCCGCATTCGGCAGATTATTATTAATCTGGTTGGCAACGCCATTAAATTTACCGAAACCGGTCAGGTGAGCGTAGCCACCAAACGCCAGATGATGGATGGCCAGTGCCATTTTTCGGTGGTGGTCAAAGACACAGGTATCGGCATTGCTCCGGCCCAGATTGACACTGTATTTAACGCCTTTACCCAGATCGATGCCAAATCAACCCGCAAGGTAGACGGAACCGGATTGGGATTAAGCATTAGCAAAGCATTGGCAAAACAGATGGGGGGCGATATTTCTGTCAGTTCGGTCGAAGGCACGGGATCGGTTTTTACCTTTAGCGCAACATTGCCACTGGCGGATTCAGGTGAAACCATTGCGCCAAAACCCCCTGTTTTGGCAACGGATCTGCCTCAGGGGTTGAAAATTCTGGTGGCCGAAGACAATAAAACCAACCAGTTTATCCTGCAAAAAATGCTTGAAAACCAAGATGTCGAAATCCGGTTTGCCGAAAACGGGGAAAAAGCGATTGATATGTTCTTAAGCGGCGACACCGATGTGGTTTTGATGGATGTTTCAATGCCGGTAATGGGCGGGCTGGAAGCCACCCGAAAAATCCGCAATATTGAAACCGCAGAGCAACGCATACCGACACCGATCATTGCCCTGACCGCCAATGCGTTTGAATCCGACCGGCTGGATTGTATCGCAGCAGGCATGGACGGGTTCTTGAGCAAACCGATTTTGCAAAAAAATCTGATCGCTGAAATATCAGCCTGTCTGTCAAATCAAAAAATTATTTCCTAAGGTCTTTGTGGATGATTACCTCAACAAAGGGGATAGATTTTGTGATCTCGGCTTTTAGGTTTTTACCGATCAAATGGGCTGATTCCAGCGATTGTTTGCCGTCCAGTTCAATATGGACCTGCACAAAAACCTTGGCACCGGACATACGGGTTTTCAGGTCATGATAGCCGTAAACTTTTGGCCAGCCATCCAGAATGTCGGTAATTATGGTAATCGTGTCAGCATCGGCCGCGCGGTCCATCAGGGCATCAAAAGCCAATCGCCCGATGCGATAGGCACCGCTGAATAAAATCATCGCCGCTGCCAGTGCCACGATGGAATCAATCTGGGGCACCGCAAAATAGGCCGAGGCCGCCAGCGCCAGTATCGCGCCAATATTCGGAACAAGGTCGGAAATATAATGCAGACTATCCGCCTGCACGACCTTTGATCCGGTTTCTTTGTAAACGCGGCGCTGCCACAAAACCAAGGCCAGGGTCAGAACAACCGAAAACCCCATCACCATAATGCCCCGGGTTTCCGAGGTCAGCAAATGCGGTTCGGGCTGTAACAAACGGCTGATCGCGCCCCATGTGATTGCGCCTGCCGAAACGGTCAGTAACGCTGCTTGGCCCAATGCGGCGATGTCTTCGGCTGAATTATGGCCAAAGGTATGGTCGCTATCCGCAGGGCGGGCCGAATAGATAATCGCCAATAGGCCTGATACCGAAATAATCAGGTCCAGCGCTGAATCTGTCAAGCTGGCTGCAACCGACAAAGACCCGGTTTCGGCAAAGGCCCATAGCTTTAACAACACCAGCGACACCGCCACAATGACGGATGCCGAACCGGCCGAAAGGTTTAATTGATGCCCGGGAGCGTTGCTTTTTGGTTTTATCTGCATGCCAATTCCTGAACCCGTCTTACCGTTTCGGATTTTATGTTTGAAATATACGGGGTGGCAAAATAAATTTCAAACACCCTGTAATTTTTCCGGCTGGAAATTGATTTTTGCAATAAAAACAACCGATTTCAAGGAATCCTGTCATGGTTAATCCGTTAACACCATTGTATTTGGTCAAAAATTAATGAATGATGGACAGGTATCTTGTTCACGTCCGGAGGAGTCCGGCGAAAAGTAAATTGTAAAGTTATGATTATTGGCAGTGCCTTTGACGGGAACCGCCGGTGATTTTCTATTTGATTGACGGAGAAATGTAATGGATACAAAACCCGAAGAGGTTGATCCCTGTAGCTTGTTAAGAATGACATCCGATATTGTTGCCGCCCATATTGGCAATAAACCCACCGACCCCAAAGATATCACATCGCTGATCTCGACGGTGCATTCAAAACTGATGGACCTGAGCCGTCTGGGAATTGCCAGCAAAACCGCCGCTACGCCAGCGGTTCCGGTCTCGGAATCCATCCATGCGGATTATCTGGTTTGTCTGGAGGATGGCCGTAAGATGAAAATGCTCAAGCGGCATTTGAACACGGTTTTTGGCTTGTCACCGGATCAGTATCGCAGCAAATGGGGGCTGCCGATGGATTATCCGATGGTGGCGCCAAATTATACGCTGAAACGCCAGGAACTGGCCCGAAAGATCGGTTTGGGAAAACGGCGCCCCGCCTGATAGCCCCGCCTGATAGATTGCGCTTGTGCCGTTCCTCGGCTATTGGGGCGGCAAGCACTCTGAAAATCGGGAATCGGCGCATGAAAGCCCCTAAAAAACTGTATATCAAAACCTATGGCTGTCAGATGAATGTCTATGACAGCGAGCGTATGGCTGATGCTATTACATCGACTGGCTATGATCTGGTGGAAAAACCCGATGATGCGGATATGATTCTGCTGAATACCTGTCATATTCGCGAAAAAGCTGCCGAGAAAATCTATTCCGAACTGGGCCGGTATCGCAAATTCAAAGACGCCAAGCCCGATCTGAAAATCGGCGTGGCAGGCTGTGTGGCGCAGGCCGAGGGTGAGGAAATCATCCATCGCCAGCCTATGGTTGATCTGGTGGTCGGGCCGCAAGCCTATCATCGTTTGCCCGAAATGCTGGCCAAGGTTGATGCGGGCAAGCGCGCCATTGATACGGATTTCCCCATTGAGGATAAATTTGACCACCTGCCGCGCGGCCCCAAAGCACGGCGTGCGCCCAGCGCGTTTTTGACCGTGCAAGAAGGCTGCGATAAATTCTGCGCTTTTTGCGTGGTGCCTTATACGCGGGGTTCCGAGGTGTCGCGCCCGCCTCAAAAACTGCTGGCCGAGGCCCGGGATCTGGTCGAACGCGGCGTGGCCGAGATTAATCTTTTGGGGCAAAACGTAAATGCGTATCTGGCGGATGACTGGAGCTTGGCACGGCTAATTCGCGAAATGGCCAAGATCGACGGGTTGGAACGCATCCGGTTTACCACCTCGCACCCTGCCGATATGGGGGATGATCTGATCGCCGCCCATGGCGATGTTGAAAAGCTGATGCCGTATCTGCACCTGCCGGTTCAATCGGGCAGCGATAAAATTTTGAAACGCATGAACCGCAAACATACTGCTGCGGATTATCTGAAAATTCTGGATAAAATCCGCGCGGTGCGGCCCGATATTGCCCTGTCGGGCGATTTTATTGTTGGTTTCCCCGAGGAGGAAGAATCCGATTTTCAGGCAACATTGGAGCTGTGCGAACAGGTGCGTTATGCCATGGCCTATTCTTTCAAATATTCCGTGCGCCCCGGCACGCCTGCGGCCAATCGTGGCCTTGTGGACGCCGATATTGCCAATGACCGCTTGCAGCGCTTGCAAAAATTGCTAACCGGTCACCAGATGGATTTCCAGCAAAGCATGGTGGGCAAAACCCTGCCGGTTTTGCTGGAAAAACCGGCACGAGACCCGGGGCAACTGGTCGGTAAATCGCCGTATTTGCAGGCGGTGCATTGTCAGGCGGATAAATCCCTGATTGGTAAAATCGTGAACATCAAAGTAACGCGATCCGAGCGCAATTCGCTTGTTGGTGATTTAATCAGCTAAATCCTTGCTCTGCGCCCTTGCATGGGGCATGATTTAAGCAAATCAACCGATTGGAAAACCCCGACTTGACGATACACAGCACCGTTGCCGACAAAACCGAAACCTCGGCGCAAACCAATATTACCTTTGGCAACAACCGCTTGCTGATTGATCTGTGTGGAGAGCTGGATTCAAACCTGACCAAAATCGAAACCGCCATAGATGTGCAGATTAATCGGCGCGGCAATGAATTGGCCATTTTGGGCGATCTCGACGCGCGCAAACATGCCGAGGCAACCCTGCGCGCGCTTTACGGGCGGCTTGAGGATGGGCGTGAAATGGAACCGGCAGATGTGGATGCCGCCATTCGCATGCCTGCGGAAATATTCGAGGAGCCTCTAAGCGGTGATCAGATCGAGATGTTTTCGGGCAATCGGGTTGAGGTGCGCACCCGTAAAAAAGTGGTTGAACCGCGCACCAAAGCTCAAAACAGTTATGTGCGGTCCTTATTTGACCATGAACTGGTGTTTGGCTTGGGTCCGGCGGGCACCGGCAAAACCTATCTGGCAATGGCGGTGGCGGTTTCATACCTGATCGAGGGCCGCGTTGACCGGATTATCCTGTCGCGCCCTGCCGTTGAGGCCGGAGAGCGGCTGGGGTTTTTGCCGGGCGATCTGAAAGAAAAAGTCGACCCCTATATGCAGCCGCTTTATGATGCGCTGAATGATTTTCTGCCTGCCAAACAGGTTGAAAAAATGATCGAGGATAAAGTGATTGAAATCGCGCCGCTGGCCTTTATGCGCGGGCGTACCTTATCCAATGCAGTGATTATTCTGGATGAGGCGCAAAACACAACGGCCATGCAGATGAAAATGTTTCTTACCCGCATGGGGGAAAACTCCAAAATGATCGTAACCGGCGACCCCTCGCAGGTTGATCTGCCCCCCGGGCAGGTTTCAGGACTTGTGCAGGCTGTCGATCTGCTCAACGGGGTTGATGGGGTAAATATTTCAAGGTTTTCTTTTGAGGATGTGGTGCGTCATCCACTGGTGGCCCGCATTGTACGCGCCTATGATCAGCAAACGCAGCTTCCCGGCTCCAGAAAATGACAGTTTTAGAAGTTTTTGGGAAAAACGAATTGTTCCCTCTGGAAATTGATATTGTTTATTTGGATGCGCATTGGCAGGATAAACAGGTGCAAAATCTGGTTATTGCCTCCATTGAAAAAGCCATGCAGGTTATTACGCCCGTTGTCATTGGCCCCTGTGAAATATGTGTTGTGCTTTCAAATGATGAGGCACAGCGTCAGCTGAACTCAAAATGGCGAAAGCTGGATAAAACCACCAATGTTCTTTCTTTTCCCCAGATTGATGCATTTGCACCCCTTTGCGGCATGATGGGGGATATTGTTCTGGCCCGTCAAACGATTATCAGCGAAGCAAAGACACAACAAAAGCCTTTTGCCGATCATTTTGCGCATCTCGTGCTACATGGATTTTTACACATCCTTGGGTATGATCATGAAAATGACAAAGATGCCAAGCAGATGGAAAGCCTTGAAATAGACATTCTGATGCAAATAGGGATAGATAACCCCTATGAAGACTGATTCTGGCATATGTTTGCGCATATTTTGCCCCCAATGGGGCCTTTTTAACCAAATAACAAACGGAGAAACCCCCGCGCTGTTTTTGCGGACCACACCATGAACGAACCCGACCAGTCGACCGCCGCGGCGCCCCGGCCGCATCGCCCCAAGGGCGACCCACATGGTTCCCCAAAATCAGACCATGAGCCAAATCGTTTAACAGGCGCGTTGAACCATCATTCCGATGCGAGCAGTTCCACCGGGCTCTGGGCCCGCATAAAGGGATATTTTTCCGCCGCCAACCCCTCCCTGCGCGAAGACCTTAGTCTGGCTTTGCAGGCCGAAGGGGACGAAGCGACCTCCTTCAGCGGAACCGAACGCACCATGCTGGCCAATGTGCTCAAACTATCCGGCATGCGGGTCGAGGATGTCATGGTGCCGCGGGTCGATATTGAAGCGGTTGATGAGGAAGAGTCCCTGGGGCAACTGGTGGAAAAACTGCGCCATTCGGGTCACT
>JAKITE010000023.1 GCA_021648225.1 Paracoccaceae bacterium | reverse complement strand
AAATTGTAGAAATATTTATCGGCCAAGATTTCGCCATAAATACAACATATTGTAATTTCTGTAGTAATGATTCCCACTGGTTGTTGGGTGTTGCTTTATTCACGCAGCGTTAACTAAAGATCATAAGATACTGTATTTTTTGATTAAATAGTGATATTTTAAGACAAATTCAGCGCTGAAGGAGCCGGATCGTGTTCAAGAACGATCGCATGATGACAATATTTACTGGACTGATTCTCGCAGTTTTTGCGGGAACCATGGTGCAGTATGGCGATCGTTTCATGGCAATGATTTCAGGTGAAAACCAGATACAGACCAGCGATGATTTTTATTCGGTGCGTTCGGGGGCCAGCCAGGTGCTGGATGTTCTGGCAAATGATGAAATCAAAGGCCCGATTGTGGTGCTTGACCAGCCCCGTTGTGGCACGGTTGCGCTTTCGGGTGCCAGCCAGTTGCTGTTTTCCAGCAGCAATGCATGTTCGGGCGAAGTAAGTTTCGCCTATTGTGTTGATGCTTCGGGTGCCTGCGAGGCCAATTCAGTTACCCTAAACGTAATTTCAGTCGCCACGGACAGCACCAATCCGCAGCCGGTCGCCATTGCCGACAGCCCTGTTCCTGATGCCGGTGCCCAAGGATCCCTCAGCGAAATCGCTGAGGCCCTTAGCATCGAAGAAGAGGATATCGCTGAACCTCTGCCCCGCGAAACCGCCGCTGTTGCGCCGGTTGTGGTGGAAACGGTTGCCCCCACAGCCCTGATCGAAGACGCCCCGGGGGTTAATAACATTATTGTATCGATGCAGGCACCAACGCTGGTTGCCCCCAATATTGACGAATTTGTAACCCCTTCTGCCGCCACTGCATCCATTCGCCAACAAACTGCGGTGTTGGATAATGCCACAACCAATACAGATAGCAGCATCGCCACACAAAGCAGTGCCGAAACCGTTGCGCCGGTTGAATTTGGCATAGCCAATTTTGGCGCGCCGCTAGAATCTGAAAACAGCAATGTGATTATTGGCGGGGCTGACCAGCCCGAGGCACAGATCGCCGCCGCCATCACCCCGCAGCTGACCACAATCGCCCCCGAAGCAAACCCGGTGAACGCGCCGCTTGGCCGTGGCCCGATGGTATTGGCCGAATTGCCCGACGCCACTGTTACACCCTTTGAAGAATTTGTGGCCCTTGACCAAAGCGGCACCCAATTTGTTGCCGCTGGCGATGCCGGTTCCTTTACCTCGCCCGAAAATAATGCTTCGGTAGCAATCGCAGCGATCGAGCCCGAGCAAACCACCTTGAGAATAGAGCAAAACGGCACAACCGCCCTGATTGCCCTGCAACTTTCGGGTCCTCCGCTGCCATCAAACCAGATCGAAACCGATGGCCCACAGCTTTTGGCATTGCAACAGGAACAAAGTTTCTCGGCCCAGCAACCCGCCCCTGTTACGCTGGCAAACTCCGGGCTTGGTGACAGCTCTCCGGTGGTGTTGGAGCGTGAACCCTTGGCGTTTACAGATGGGTTTGTGCTGCCCGATGCATCGGTTTGGGCATCCACATCCACGTTTGAATCCGATATTCTGGAACTGCAACCCTTGGGGCCGGTGGTAACTGCCATGTTGGGACCATTGGATAGTTTAACCCAATCAGGGCAAGGCATTACCGCGCCAACCGCGCTGCAAAGCCAACCATTTCAGGTGTTGACCTATCAGAATTTTTCGGCAGGCCTGCCTGAAACCCTTGAAAACGATATGCTGGTGATGGCCAGCCTTGGCACTGGAATTGATACGACTCAACAAGGCAATACATTCGAGGCGTTTACACCGGAATCCGGTTATAGCCTGGCGCTGCCGCTGATTGACAAAACCACCGCGCCCGCGCCACTGCTTGAAACTGCCCCCGAACCCGCCGACCAGACCCAGCTGGCCAGTCTGGAACCCCAGACTGAAACCAATCCGGTGGCAATTGTGCCGGTACCGCAGCTTTCTACCTGTGAAATATTTTTGGACCCATCGGTGCGCACCGGTGCAAATATCCTGCTATTCCTGATTGCCGAATGTAAACCGGAAATGCCGGTAACCATCAGCCATGCGGGCATGGAATTCACCATTTTAACCGATGCAGCCGGCACCGCAAATGTGGTGGTTCCGGCCTTGCAGCGCACCGCTGAAATCACCGCAACCTTTGAAGACGGCAGCTCCCAGTCAACGGTGGCTCTGGTTACCCAGATTTCCGATGTAACCCGCGCGGTTGTGACATGGCGCGGCAATGCCGACCTTGATTTACATGCATTCGAATTTGGCGCACGCCCCGGAACCGAGGGCCATGTCTGGCCGGGATCCGCACGCGATTACCGTTCGGCACGCCTAAGGGGTGGCGGGTATCTGGTGGAACTTGGCGATAAATCTATTGAAGGTGGTGCCTTGGCCGAGGTGTATACAATGCCACTGGGCCGTCTGGTAACGCGCGGCACGGTTACCATGACCCTTGAGGTCAATAACGGTAGCGAGGTTTGCGGCAGCGATATTTCAGCCCGCACCATCCGCACCCGTCCTGACAATTCTGCCGGGTTGAAACGCATCCGGTTTACCGTGCCGGGCTGTGGCGGCGGGGCATTGGCGCAATTCCGCGTTGCCGGTGCGGTTGACGATATCCGGCTGGCGGCACAATAAGCCCCGCTATAGCATTTCCGGCCTATATTGAATCACAATTCACTGCCTTTGGCTTTGCTCAAACGCGAATTACGGTGGGTTTTCTTCAACAGAAACTAGAAATGCATTATTCCAGCAATCCCGAGGAGCGAAAGCTGGTGTCATTTTCTTTACCAATAATAATATGATCATGCACGGTAATGCCCAGCGCGCCGGTGGCGGCGATGATTTTATTGGTCATGTCGATGTCTTCTCGTGATGGGCTTGGGTCGCCGGATGGATGGTTATGCACCAGAATAACCGCTGTTGCGTTTAGCTCCAGCGCACGTTTTGCGACCTCTCGCGGATAGACCGGCACATGGTCAATGGTGCCTGTTGCTTGTGCTTCGTCTGCGATCAGGGTGTTTTTACGATCCAGAAACAGAATGCGGAATTGTTCGGTATCGCGATGCGCCATCACGGTTTTGCAATAACGCATCAATTGTGGCCACGAGCTAACTACGTTTTTGCCCATCACCTTGGCCTGCGCCAGCAATTGCGCGGCGGCCTCAACGATTTTAAGTTCCTGCACCACGGCATCGCCAACCCCCTGCACCTGTGTCAGGCGCATCGGGGAGGCCGAAATAACATGGTTAAAATCGCCAAATTCCGCCAACATCCGTTTGGCCAAAGGTTTGACATCGCGGCGCGGGATGGCGCGAAACAACACCAGTTCCAGCATTTCATAATCGGCCAGCGCCACCGCGCCAGCCGACATGAAACGCGCGCGCAATCGGGCGCGATGATTATGAAAGTGCGGCTCACTGGAGGGTTGCTTGGCAGTGATCACTTCAAAATCCGGCTCAAAGCCGGGAAAAGGTTTTTCACCAAACTGATTGGCACTCGTCATGAAAACACCATGCCGTGCCTTTGGTTAAAAAATACTTAAAGCGTTTCCAGTTCTTGTTAAAAAAAAGCCCATCGCAATTCATGTTTGAGCGAAGCGAAAGGCAGTGAATTGTGATTCAATAGAAACTGGAAACGCTATAACTTACCAGCTCGGATAGAATTTATCTGCCGGAGACAAGGTGAAAATCTCGCAGCCCTTATCCGTTACCCCGATGGAGTGTTCAAACTGCGCCGAAAGCGATTTGTCTTTGGTTACCGCCGTCCATTCATCCGCCAAAACCTTGGTATCGGGGCGGCCAAGGTTGATCATTGGCTCAATGGTGAAAAACATGCCCGGTTCAAACACAGCGCCAGTGCCCCAGCGGCCATAATGCAAAACATTGGGCGCGGAGTGAAACACCTGCCCCAGCCCGTGCCCGCAAAAATCGCGCACGACGCCCATGCGGTGCCCCTCCGCAAACCGCTGGATCGCCGCGCCTACGTCACCAAATGTATTGCCGGGTTTTACTTGGGCAATGCCTTTCATCAGGGCTTCATGCGTTACATCCATCAGCCGCTCAGCCTTGCGCGAGGCTTTGCCCGCCACATACATGCGCGAGGTATCCCCAAACCAGCCATCCAGAATACAGGTGACATCAATGTTCAGAATATCGCCATCTTTCAGGGTTTTTGCGCTGGGAATGCCGTGGCAAACCACATGGTTGATCGAAATGCAGCTGGCATGTTGATAACCGCGATAGCCCACCGTGGCCGAGGTCGCGCCTGCATCCTCGATAAATTTATGGATACGGTCGTTCAGTTCCAGCGTCGTAACCCCCGGCACCACAAATTCAGCAATCATATCAAGGCTTTCAGCCGCCAAACGGCCAGAGGCACGCATGCCCGCAAAATCCGATTGCGGGTGAATGCGAATACCATCGCGGTTAAGATGACCTGAGGTTGCTACGACCAAAGCGGGACTCCTAGAATATTTCAAAAAGGGTTTAGATCATGGGCAGCGGTTGGGCAAGGGTCACTGCGCTGGTTGATATATCGGTAGCATAACAACAGGTTTCAACACCGTTTTTCGTGGCATCCGCAAATGCAGCCGCATAGGCAGGGTCGATATCCGCCGCCAGTTGAAACCCCGTGCAATCATCGCGAAACACCAGATAAAGCATCACGGCGCGGTGCCCCTGCCCCACCATATTTGCCAATTCCGCCAGATGTTTTGCGCCACGTTTGGTGACCGTATCGGGAAATTCCACCAATGCGTTCTGGCGCGAAAGATTGGCACATTTGACCTCCAGATAACAATCGGGCAGGCCATCGCCCGTCAGCAAAAAATCAATGCGGCTGTTTTCGCCGTATTTGACCTCGGGACGGATGGTGGCGTAACTGGCAAATTCGAGGATATTGCCCAGCGCCAGCGCCTCGGCGACAATTTTATTGGGCATGGCGGTATCTATGCCAACCAGCCCTGTGCCAACCTCAACCAGTTTCCAGCTGTATCGCAATTTGCGTTTCGGGTCATCATTAGGTTCCAGCCACACGGTCATACCGGCAACATTCAACCCTGTCATGGCACCGGGATTGGCACAATGGGCGGTCACCTGTTGACCATCCGGCAGGGTGACATCTGCCAAAAAGCGTTTATACCGTTTGATTAACGTGGCGCGAACAAGGGGTTTTGCAAATTCCATATCAAATGCCTAACCCGCAAACAAAAGGTATTCAAGATGGCAAACCCGAACGCGGCAATGCTGGTGATTGGCGACGAAATATTGTCGGGCCGAACCCAAGACACCAACAGCAACCATCTGGCCAAAAACCTGACAGAAATTGGCATAGACCTGCGCGAGACCCGCGTGGTGGGCGATGACCCCGCGCAAATTATCAGCGCCGTGAATGCCCTGCGCAGCCAGTTTGACCATGTGTTTACCTCGGGTGGCATTGGCCCGACCCATGATGATATTACCGCCGATTGCATCGCAAAGGCATTTGGGGTCGGCATTGATATTCGCGAAGATGCCCGCGCCATTCTGGCCAGCCATTACGCCAACCCTGCCGACCTGAACCAGATGCGCCTGCGCATGGCGCGTATTCCCGATGGTGCAACCCTGATTGACAATCCGGTCAGCAAAGCCCCGGGGTTCCGGATTGGAAATACCTATGTGATGGCCGGAGTGCCAACGGTTTTTCATGCCATGCTGGCCAGCATTTTACCTGATCTGACCGGCGGCACGCCTTTGCTTTCGGTCTCGGTTCGTATTGATCAGCCCGAGGGTCAGGTTGCCGGGCCGCTGGCCAAAATCGCCGCGCAACACCCCGATGTTTCGATCGGATCCTATCCGTTTATTCAAGACGGAAAATTCGGCAGTAATCTGGTGGCGCGTAGCACCGACAAGGCGCTGTTGAAAATTGTAGCCTCAAAACTTGCCGCAATTTAGCGCTTTCCTTATTTGCCTATTCAGATAGGCTTTGCCTGAAAATTATTTCGAGAACCCGATGAGCATTAAACCCCACGCAGCGGAGCAACCGCTGAAAGCCCACCTGTCTGCCAGTATCAAACTTGGCCTGCCGCTGATCGGCACCTTTCTGGCATCCATGTTGATGGGAGTAACCGATACTTTGATGGTTGGCCGGTTGGGTGCCGAGCCTTTGGCGGCGTCGGTGTTGGCCAATCAGCTGTTCTTTTTCCTAACCATTGCCGGCATTGGTTTGGCCTCGGCAATAATGCCAATGGCCGCCACCGCGTTGGGGCGTGATGATATTACATCCATGCGCCGTGCGGTGCGGATGGGGTTTTGGGCGGCATTGCTTTATGCAGTCATTGTCATGCCGATCATGTTCTTGGCAGAGCCGATTTTCACATTTCTGAAACAGGCCGATCCGTTACCGGCCATGGCGCAATCCTATCTGGATATTGCCATGTGGTCGCTTATTCCGACGATGATTGTGATGGTGCTGCGCTCCTATCTTTCCGTGGTGGGGCTGGCGAATATGGTTTTGCTAATCACCTTGTCAGCCGCGGGGCTTAATGCCCTGCTGAATTATGCCTTTATCTTTGGCAATTGGGGCATGCCCGCCATGGGCTTGCGCGGTGCGGCGGTGGCGACGCTTGGCTCTGCCAGCTTGTCAGCCATTGTGTTGCTGGTATTTGCCGCCAGTAAAAAATCCCTGCGAGGGCATGAATTATTTGTGCGTTGGTGGCGCCCTGATTGGCCTGCTTTTGTTAGGGTCATCCGGCTGGGCTGGCCGATTGCCCTGTCTTTGGTTGCCGAGATCAGCCTGTTTGGCTTTTCGGCCATCATGGTTGGCTGGTTCGGTATATTGGCGCTGGCGGCTCATGGTATTGTGCTGCAAATTATTTCAATGGCATTTATGATTCCGCTGGGGCTTTCACAGGTTGGCACCATTCGCATCGGGCTGGCCAAGGGGCATGAAAACAATCTGGAAATTGCCCAAGCTGGCAAAGCGGTTTATATTCTGGGGCTGGTGATGTCTTTTGCAACTATTCTGGTTTTGGTGTTGTTGCCTCAAACCCTGGTAAATATTTTTATCGGCAAAGACAGCCCCGATGCGGCAGAAATTCTGTTCTATGCAATACCATTCCTTGCCATTGCCGCAGCATTCCAGCTGGTAGATTCGCTGCAAGTGCTGTCAGCAGGGCTGCTGCGCGGGCTGTCCGACACCCGCGTGCCCATGCAAATCGCAATTTTTGCCTATTGGGTGATTGGCGTGCCAATGGCGTATGTCTTATCGAATTATACCGCGCTGGCCGCGAATGGTGTCTGGACAGGTTTGGCAATTGGCCTTGCAGTGGCCGCGGTTTTGTCAACACGGCGGTATATTAAGCGTGAGGCGTTGGGGTTGGTCTAGACAGTGTTAGCTTCACCTTCTGGGACAGCGTTATTATGCTCAGTTGTTTCAAGTGAAGCCTCTCTAATTATTTTATCATAGTGAAGCAAAGTGTGAGTAAGAAATTCGTGTGCATTTTCGATAATTAATTTTGCTATATCTTCAATATTATTGATAAATTCGGAATAACTTTTTCTTTCATCCCAAGGCCAAAGAACCGCTTTGTGGAGGTGTATATAGTTATTTGTGTATGATGGGATGGTCCAATCTGGATCAACCCATTTCAATAATTTAAGGTCTGTAGATTTTTTATAAATTGCTTCGCGGTTTTTCTCAGCAGCTTTATCAAGATTGCCGGAATGATCCAGACAATAGGTAATGCGAATATCCCTAGGTAGGCCTTTAGGTCGGCCCTTGTAAATCTCGATTACAATTATACTCTGGCTGTCCACCCATCTGCTGGTTTCGGCTTTCATTCCTCGCAAACAATCCCAAGCTTTGATATGAAATCTCAAGATTTTATGCGAGCTTTTTGTTTTGCGAATTTCTAAAGGTTGGTCTTCCTTCAGCTTCGCAAGCAATTCATCGTTTGCTACCAGATATTGCATAATATCTCCAGCTCTATCTGGCTGATATTTTATCAACTTCTCCAGCGCATCCGAATGCCTGTCCCAAATCTCTGCAACTTTTTGCCTAATTTCTTTGTCGCCCAAGTGCTTTCTCCTCATCATGCCAATATTGGCCCTGAAAAAATCAAAACTCTGGCTCGGGTTTTGGTTCTTAAGTTCCGTTTCAAACTCGGGGATCAATTTGGCTAACGCCATTGGCTTCCAATTCTCTTGATCTTTGGTATTGCGCGCAGCTGTCCCTTGTTTTGTCAGGAAGATATATCGTTTATCCCAATCTTTATCCCTATATTGCCTGTTCACAATACCATGATATTTTTTTAGCTGTTTGGCATCTTCCACCGCATTAATCTTAAGTTCGATTACCAGAACAATTGCTTTTTCTTGCAACGTTGGGGCCGGAATCTCGATACGTAAATCAATGTTATCCCGCTCACGGATAATTTTTACGCTTTCGTATTTGGCATCCGAACTAGCAGGTATTTCTTTGACCAATGCGAGGCGTAAAAAGGCATTTAGCAGCTTGATACCAAAGCCATGCGGTTTGTTGGGGTTAAGGATATACGCCAGATAATGCGCATGGCGGATTTCCTGGCTTGCCATGCCAACCGCCTCAAAAGGGCAGAAGACATTAAGCATTTTTTCAAGGTCACAAAAACTATCATCTTCAAATAGTGCATCGAGATTTTCATTCATCTAATGCGCCTCCGCCCAGTTCAGCCCCTGCCCTGCATCCACCACCAAAGGCACGCTGATTTTTACCGCTGGCTCGTCGGCCTTTTCCATAACCTTGCGCACCACGGCAATGGTATCTTCAACCGCATTTTCGGCGACCTCGAATATCAATTCATCATGCACCTGTAACAGCATTTTGGCAGGCAAGCCTTTGATCGCATCCGGCATTCTGATCATGGCTCGGCGAATAATATCGGCGGCAGACCCTTGAATGGGCGCATTGATCGCCGCACGTTTGGCAAACCCCGCATGGGGGCCTTTGGCGGCAATATTGGGCGTGTGAATGCGCCTACCGAACAGGGTCTCGACATAGCCCTTGGCTTTGGCCCCCTCCACGGTTTTGTCCATATATTCGCGAATGCCGGGAAAGCGTTCGAAATAACGGTCAATAAACCCTTGAGCTTCTTTGCGCGGAATACGTAAATTACGCGCCAATCCAAACCCTGAAATCCCGTAAATCACCCCGAAATTAATCGCCTTGGCTTGGCGGCGGATCGACGGGTCCATGCCTTCGATCGGCACGCCGAACATTTCACTGGCGGTCATGGCGTGAATATCAAGCCCGTCATGAAAGGCCTGTTTCAGGCTGTCGATTTCGGCAATATGCGCCAGTATTCGCAATTCAATCTGGCTGTAATCTAGGCTGACCAGCACATGTCCTTCAGCCGCCACAAAAGCCTCGCGAATGCGGCGGCCTTCCTCGGTGCGCACCGGAATGTTTTGCAAATTCGGATCGGTTGAGGCCAAACGGCCCGTGGTCGCCCCCGAGATAATATAGCTGGTATGAACCCGGCCCGTATCGGGGTTGATATGGTCTTGTAGCGCATCGGTATAGGTGGATTTCAGCTTGGCCATACCGCGCCAATCCAGCACGCGGCTGGGCAGATCATGGCCCTCGGCCGCCAAATCCTCAAGAATATCGGCACCAGTGGCATAGGCACCGGTTTTGCCCTTTTTGCCGCCTTGCAGCGACATTTCATCAAACAGAATCTCGCCCAGTTGCTTGGGCGAAGCTACGTTGAATTTTCGGCCCGCCAGTTCGTGGATTTCGTGTTCCAAACCCGCCATTTTCTGGGCAAAATTGTTGGACATACGCGACAGATGCTGGCGGTCAACCTTGATACCAAACATTTCCATTTCAGCCAGCACCGGCACCAAAGGGCGCTCCAGGGTTTCATAAACCGTGGTCAGTTTTTCCGCCGACAAGCGCGGCTTGAACAGTTTCCACAGGCGCAAGGTGATGTCCGCGTCTTCGGCCGCATAAGGTGCTGCATCAGCCAGCGGCACCTGATCAAAGGTAATTTGCGATTTACCGGTGCCGATCAGAGATTTGATCGGGATCGGCTTATGGTCCAGATATTGGTCAGACAACACATCCATGCCATGGCGATGCACCCCGCCATTCAAGGCATAGGACATCAGCATCGTGTCATCAATCGGGCCAATATCCACGCCGTATCTTCGCATGATTTTCATGTCGTATTTCATGTTCTGGCCGATTTTAATGATAGATGCGTCTTCCAGCATGGGGCGCAAAATATTCAATGCGGCCTCCACGGTCATTTGCCCGTCAACCCGTTCAGCAGCGCCTAGCAAATCGCCTGCACCGGCCACATGGGCCAGCGGAATATAACAAGCCTCGCCGGGTTCAACCGACAGGCTGATCCCGACCAGATCAACCCGCATTTCATTCAAGCCAGTGGTTTCTGTGTCAAACGCCACATAGCCGCGACCATAAATCTTGTCGATCCACGCCTGCAATGCATCCGCATCCGACACCATTTCATATTTGCTTGGGTCAATCGGCGCGGTCAGCGCGGCAATTTCCGCGCCGCCATCAGTGGGGGTCGATCCCCCGCTGGTGGCGGGTTCCTCGAACACCGGCACCGGCGCGCCAAGCTTGGCAGCGATACGTTGCGAAAGGCTGCGAAATTCCATTTTCGACAAAAACGCCAAAATATCATCCGCCACCGGATCAAGCAGTTCAAAATCATCAAATGCCTCCACCACCGGAACGTCCAGCCGCAGGGTTACCAATTCTCGCGAGGTGCGGATTTGGTCGGCCTTGTCAATCAGGGTCTGTCGCCGTTTGGGCTGTTTAATTTCACCGGCACGTTCCAGCAGGCTATCCAGATCACCATATTCGTTAATCAACAACGCTGCTGTTTTAACCCCGATCCCCGGCGCACCCGGAATATTATCCACCGAATCCCCTGCCAGCGATTGCACATCAATCACGCGGTCCGGCCCAACCCCGAATTTTTCCTCGACCTGTTCAATGCCGATACGACGGTTTTTCATCGGGTCGAGCATTTCAACCCCGCCGCCAACCAGTTGCATCAGGTCTTTATCCGATGAAATCACCGTAACCCGCGCACCTAAATCGCGCGCCTGTATGGCATAAGTGGCAATAATATCGTCGGCCTCAAACCCCTGCATTTCCACGCAAGGCAGGTTGAACGCCCGCGTTGCATCGCGAATGATCGGGAATTGCGGCACCAGATCCTCGGGCGCGGGGGGGCGGTTGGCTTTGTATTCGGGGTAGATGTCTGACCTAAACGTCTTGCCTTTATGGTCAAAAATCACTGCGACATGGGTTGGCGCGTCAGCCCCTTTGCTATCCTCGACAAACTTGAACAGCATGTTGCAAAAACCGGAAATCGCGCCCACCGGAAACCCGTCGGATTTGCGCGTTAGCGGTGGTAATGCATGGTAAGCCCGAAAAATAAATCCCGAGCCGTCAATCAGGTGCAGATGATGCCCTTTGCCAAATGCCATGCTATTTTTTCAAAACGAATTTTTTGTCGCAATAACCGCATTCAACAAAGCCGGTATCGCGCGGAATAATCAGCCAGACGCGCGGGTGGTCGCCATTGCCGTCACATTTTACCTTTGTAACGGTTACTTCTTCGGTCTCGGGGGCTTCGATGGTCATCGGGTATCCTCAAATTTTCTTTGGCCATTTGGCAATATTGTCACGCGATATTCAAGCCTGTTGCAATATGCGCCCCAAAACCCGCCCACCAATCAGGTGCATGTGCATATGAGGCACATCCTGCACCCCATGCGCGCCGGTATTTGCAATCAACCGATAGCCTTGGCCACCGGCATCGGGGCTGACGCCAATTTCTTTGGCAATACGGGCAACTGTGCGGCTGAAATCTGCCAGTTCCGTATCCGAGGCCTCGGCCCCGAAATGATCAAAATTCACATATGGGCCTTTTGGAATCACCAGAATATGCTCGGGGGCTTGCGGATACAGGTCCCGAAACGCCAGGCAATGTTCGGTTTCTAGAACCGTATTATTAGGGATTTCACCGCGCAGGATTTTGGCAAAAATGTTTTCACTGTCATATTCGTAAGCCATGTGCGCCCCCTATAACAGGTTGTGTTGTTTGAACAATTCACTCAGATCGGCCTCTGGCCGCGCGCCGATATGGGAAATAATCTCGCCCGCTGCCACACAGCCCATCTGGCCACAGGTCAGCGGATCTCGCCCTGTGATAACCCCGAATAAATAGCCCGAGGCGAACAGGTCTCCAGCACCCGTCACATCAACAATATCAACATCGGTGGCCAAGGCATGATATTCTGTGCCGTCCTGCCAGATATACGCGCCATCAGCCCCCACAGTGCAAGCCACGGTTTCAACCTCGGCAGCGGCAATGCGCAGCGCGATGCTCAGGTCTTCGGTTTCATACATGGCGCGCATTTCGTGTTCATTGCAAAACAACAGATCAACATGGTCACGGATCAATTCACGAAAGGCATCGCGGTGGCGCTCCACACAAAACGGGTCGGATAATGTCACCGAAACCTTGCCACCAGCAGCTTTGCAGGCATCAATCGCCTTGGCAAAAGCCGCCACACTATCGGGGCCGTCAAAACGATAGCCCTCAAGATATATCCAGTCCGTATTGGCCATCTGATCGGTATCAACATCTTCGGCCGTTAAAAATTCCGACACACCCAGATAGGTATTCATGGTGCGTTCATGGTCAGGGCTGACCATCACCGTGCAGCGACCGGTTTCAGCGGCGTGATCAGCGGGTGCGAGCGGGGTTTCATACACCGCCCCCTGAGCGCGCAGATCATGGGCAAAAATCTCGCCCAGCTGGTCGTCTTTGACCTTGCCAACATAGGCCGTCGCCACCCCGAGCGAGGCCAAGCCCGCAATGGTATTGGCCGCAGACCCGCCCGAAATTTCCATGCTTGGGCCGATATGGCTATAAAGCACCGCCGCGCGTTCACGGTCAATCAGGGTCATAATGCCCTTTTCAATACCGTGTTCAGTCAGAAATCCATCCTCGATATGGGACAGGATATCCACCATTGCATTGCCAATTCCGACAACTTTCAGGGGTTTGGTCATAGGGTCTTCTCCTCGGAATCGCACAGATCGGCGATAATACAATTGGTGCAGACGGGTTTGCGCGCCTTACACACGTAACGGCCATGCAGAATCATCCAGTGATGAGCATGATGTTGAAATTCGGCAGGAATATGGTCTTCAATGGCGCGTTCTACTGCATCGACATTTTTTCCCGGCGCAACACCGGTGCGATTGCCAAACCGGAAAATATGCGTATCCACTGCTTGGGCTGGCATTTTGAACCACATGTTCAGAACGACGTTGGCGGTTTTACGACCTACGCCGGGCAAGGAAACCAGCGCCGCGCGGCTGCTTGGCACCTCGCCATTGTAATCATCCACCAGCATCTGGCTAAGCTTGATCACATTGCGGGCTTTGTTGCGAAACAGACCAATGATTTTGATATGCTTGATCAAGTTTTCCTCGCCAAGGTCAAGCATTTTTTGCGGGGTATCTGCGATTTCGAACAGCTTTTTGGTGGCAAGGTTCACACCTTTGTCGGTGGCCTGCGCTGACAAGGCCACAGCCACCAGCAATGTATAGACATTCACATGGTCAAGCTCGCCTTTAGGCTCCGGTTCGCTATTGCGAAACCGGCTGAAAATCTGGTGGATTGTGCTAAAGCCAAGCTGTTTTTGCATGCTGCTTAATGGCATAGTAAACCGCCCCCGCGCAAGCGAATAAGCAAGAAACGGGTGGCGCTTTTGCCAATTTCGCTTATGGTTTTGCCATGACCCAGATGCCTGCAAACGACCCCTACCATTACGCGATTATCCGCCGTGCCATTGCCTTTATCGAAGGCCATAGCAATGATCAGCCCAGCCTTGGGCAGGTGGCAAATGCGGTTGGTCTTTCGCCCGCGCATTTCCAGCGGGTATTTAGCAAATGGACAGGTATCAGCCCAAAAAAATACCTGCAATACCTGACGCTTGACATGGCGCGGGATCTGTTGAAAAACCGGTTTTCAGTGCTGGATACTGCCCTTGAAACCGGGCTTTCCGGCCCGTCGCGCCTGCATGATTTGTTTATCAACTGGGAAGCAATGAGCCCCGGAGAATATGCGCGGCGCGGCGACGGTTTAACCATTTCTTATGGCTGGTTTGCCTCGCCTTACGGGCCTCTTTTGGCCACTGGAACATCACGGGGCATTTGCGGTTTGGCCTTTAGTGACGCAGTGGGCAATGCTGCCGCCAGTGCTGATTTGTTTGGCCGATGGCCCAAGGCAAAATTCATAGAGGCACCGCAAAACATCCAGCCATGGGTAGAAGCCGCCATATCCGGCAAAGGCGAAGCGCGGTTATTGATGATCGGCTCACCCTTGCAAATCAAGGTTTGGGAAGCACTGCTGCATATTCCTTCCGGCCATGTTTCCACCTATTCCGAGATCGCGCGCTGCATTGGCAACCCAAAGGCAAACCGTGCGGTTGGCACAGCCATTGGGCGCAATCCAGTTAGCTGGCTGATTCCCTGCCACCGCGCCTTGCGAAAATCCGGTGCCTTGGGCGGATACCACTGGGGGCTACCCGTAAAACGGGCGTTATTGGCCCGAGAAGCCGCTATTTTTGATGCCAAAGCCGGATAATCGGCAAATCCTTGCCGTTTTTGGGTGATAACGAAACTGTAACCGGCATTTGCTTGTCGGCATCGGGTTTCTCGGGTCTAAGATAGCAATACGCCAAAACATTTTAAAGGAACGAGGTATTTCAATGGCTATTCTAAGAAAATCAACCGCATTGGTATTGGTTGCAGGGCTTGGCCTTGCCGCTTGCACCAACCCCGATGGCACCACAAACAACACCGGAACCGGCGCTTTGCTGGGCGGTGGCCTTGGCGCTGCAATCGGCGCGGCTGTTGCAGGTGACAATACACGCGGCGCTGTGATTGGCGGCCTGATCGGTGCCGGTATCGGCGGCGCAATCGGTGACGACCTTGACCGGCAAGAGGCCGCGTTGCGTCAACAAATGGGCGGCAGCGGTGTTTCAATTGTCAACACCGGCAGCCAGCTTATCGTGACCCTGCCCGAGGCAATTACCTTTCCCGTTGACAGCGCCCGGCTGAAACCCGGCTTTGTGCAGTCTCTGCGCGCGCTTTCCGCCAACATCCAGCAATATCCCAACACCACAATCGAAGTGGTCGGACATACGGATTCAACCGGACAAGCTGCTTATAACCAAGGCTTGTCCGAACGCCGCGCCATAAGTGTGCGGTCGGTTCTGGTAAATAATGGCGTCAGCGGTAACCGCATCCGCGCTTACGGGCTTGGTGAAAACCAGCCTGTTGCCAGCAATGCCACCGCAAACGGTCGCCAACAAAACCGCCGGGTCGAGATTTTCATTACTCCGAACCGGTAATCTAAAATATATCACTTGAATAGGGTCGCCTTTAGCGGCCCTATTTTTTTGCCGAACGTAGTGAGGCCATGCCTGCCGGGCGGCAGTGTTTTTGTACCCGCAAAAACACTGCCTTTTTTATCCAGCATCCCAAACGAAAAAACCCGGCCATTGGCCAAGCTAAATCAATTTGAATTCAGTTAATATCAGTGCAGTTTTGCACCCACATCCTTGATCGCCGCATCAATCAGGGCATTGCCTTCTTTGGCCGCCATATTTGATGCAATCACATCACCGGCCGCAGCAATTGCGATGGTGACTGCTTTGTCTTTCACTTCGCGCACTGCAGCATCCTGCGCGGATTGAATCTGGTCGGTGGCCGCTTGCAAACGCCGTGCAATGGTTGCCTTCAAGGTTTCTTTTGCCGCATTGGCAGCAAGCTGGGCTTCTTCCTTGGCCTGAGTAATAATGCCTTCGGATTGCTCGGCAACCTCTTTGCGTTTGCGTTCATAAGACGCCAGAATGGTTTTGGCTTCTTCTTGCAAGGCACGCGCTTCGTCGATCTCGGTTTTAATCGCATCAGCCCGATCATCCAGCATTTTGCCGATCAGTTTCGGAACCCCGAAATAAAGCAGCACGCCGATAAACAGAACAAACGAAATCGAAACCACAAAGTCGGTATTGTTTAAGGAAAAGAAACCGACCTCGGCCGCAAGTGCTGGCGATGCCAAAAGCATAGCCACCACAACAAAGCTGGATTTATGTAGATTTTTCATACGTCTACCCTTTCATCCGGCTGGTTATCGCGGATTTGATTGCTTTATCGTCGGCTGCCGATGGCATCAATGCAGCAATAATAGCCGCCGTGGCGTCAGAAGCAACATCGCGCACATTTTCCACCGCGCTGTCGCGGATGGTTGAAATGGCCAGTTCGGATTCAGCGGCTTTGGCCGCGATTTCTGCATCTGCTTTGGCAATAGCCTTATCCAGATCTTTTTGGATCTCGGCTTTGGTTTGTTCGGCAATCTGCATCGCTTCGGCGCGGGCTTTGGCCAGTGCAGCGTTATAATCCGCCTCGGCCTGTTCCGCCTCGGCTTTGAAATCTGCCGCCTGCACAATATACCCGCTGATCGTATCATGACGTTCCTCCAGCACCCCGCCAATACGTGGCAAGGCAATTTTGGAAATGATGAAATAGATCATCACCAACGCAACTACCATCCAGAAAATCTGGTTTGAAAAAGCGTTGATATCTAGCTGAGGCATACCCTCATAATATTTGGAAAGGACTTCGGTTACTTGTGCAACCTCTTGTCCCGCCCCGGCAACGGATTCCGCTGCATCGGTTTCGATGTGACTGGCCATGGCCTTCTCCGTAAGCTATCGGGGTGCGCATCGGCACCCCTTTCAATCCGATGGTGGCCCGTTTTGGGCCACCTGATCAAATAGCCTATTGTGCGTACATAAGCAGCAAGGCAACAAGGAACGAGAAAATCCCCAGTGCTTCTGCAAACGCAATGCCGATGAACATGGTCGCAGTCTGGCCACCAGCGGCGGCAGGGTTGCGCAAGGCACCCGACAAAAAGCTACCTACAACATTACCCACACCGATGGCTGCGCCACCCATGCCCATTGTTGCAAGACCTGCGCCGATCAATGCACCCATTTGTGCGATATCACCTTCAATTGCCATTTTATTTCTCCTTCGTAAGAATGGCTGGAATAAATTTCTGAATTGCCTAATGCCCGGGATGCAACGCATCTTTCAGGTAAACAATTGTCAGAACCGTAAATACATATGCCTGGATGGTAACTACCAGAACCTCTAGCCCGTAGACCGCGGTTATCGCCAAGATCGGCACAACCGCCCCGACCCCGAGCGCGCCGGCAAAACCGGCAAAAACCTTGATCACCGCATGACCGGCCATCATATTGCCCGCAAGCCGGATAGAATGGCTGACCGGGCGAACAAAATAGGATATAATTTCAACAAAAGCCAGAATGGGGCGCAACGCCAATGGCGCCTCGGCAACCCAGAACAGCTTTAGAAAACCGAACCCGTGCCGAATAAAGCCAATTATAGTCACGGCCAAGAACACCGCCATCGCCAAAACACCGGTAACCGCAATTTGCGAAGTCACCGTAAAGCTATAGGGCAGCAGGCCCAAAACATTGGCAAACAGGATAAACAGGAACAGCGTCATGATATACGGGAAGAATTTCAAGCCGTCTTCGCCAGCGATATCGACAATCATGCTACGCAGGAAACCATAAATTATTTCCACAACCGACTGGGTGCGGGTTGGCACAATGGCGCGACCACGGGTGCCAAAAATAAACAAAACCGCAACAACCAGCACAGTCAAGCCAGACCAAAGAGTAACATTGGTCGGGGTATACCACTGCAACGTGGCCATCACCTCGTTGATATTTATATCAGCGTCCCCAAACAAAGGTTTGGTAACAAACTGATCCATCGGGTGGATGTTAAAAGCTGACTCTTTTACAACATCTTCTGTCAATTGCCTTACCTCTTGCTAGACGATCACTCGCCGTTTTTCTGTCGCAAGGCTCTCGCCTCGTTTGCCTCTTGCTGGGCTTTGGCGGTTTGCATCATTACGCGCACCCCGGCCCCAAACCCCAACAAAGAAAATATCACCGTAAACAAGGGTTGGAGCCCTGTTAAATAGTCCAGACCAAATCCGATCAACACGCCGATACCCATACCGACTGTCAATTCAATCACCATCTGCCAAGCCTGACTGGCACCGGTGAACTTTTCGCTTTTATGGGCCTTCCGTTCCTTTGGCGCCGAAGCCGCAGCGATTTTATCGCCAAGCTGTGCCAGTTTTTCAGGGTCAAGATTATCAGACATGATGCCTTTGCCCCCAAAACGTTAAACGGAATCCCCTCAAGCATTCGAGCGCAACATATGGGGCCAACACAGGGGTGTCAAGAATTTCGCAAAACCTTGCCAACTCCGGCAACCAATTGAAATTAAAGCACTATAATGCTATACGACAGCGCAGCACAGGCGGCGCATGAAAAAACTTTTCGAATCTCGAACAATTAAACTCAACCACTTGGTTGACCTTTTTACGGGGTGGATGATAGTTAACCAAATGGTTGACAATGCCCAAAATCCGCTCGACATCCTGTTTTCCGCCCTGTCCGACCCGACGCGGCGCGCCATCCTGGCGCAATTGCTGGAGGCAGACCAGAGCGTAAAGCAAGTGGCAAAGCCCCATTCTATCAGTATGGCGATGGTTTCAAAACATCTGCATATTCTGGAGCGGGCCGGATTAATCCAACAAATCAAACAAGGCCGCGAAAAAATCTGCCGGTTGGAACCGGATAACCTAAGTGCTGCCAGCCAATGGTTGCAAGGCTTTGGCCATTTCTCCAATCAGGGGTTTGACGCATTGGAGACCAGCCTGTTGGAGCTGGGGCTGATTGACGAATAAAGCTCAAATTTCCTGTCGCAGAATTTCGGTGATCAACACCTGATGCGAGACCGACCCCAAAACATCGCTGGCAGCGGCGTTCAGGGCGGATTTCAAATCGGACATGGCCTCGCCGGATGTAAACATGCCGTCAAACCCTCCGGTATTGGCATGGCGGAATAACACCTGCAAAAATTCGTCGCGCAGCTTTGGTTCACGCTCATAGATCAATTCGATGCTGCCGCCTGTTGCCTCGATCGACAAAGATAGAATCATCAATGCCCCGACCCGATCACCATCAACCAATGGCACAATCATCTGTCGGCGCAAGGCGATATATTCAATAGCAGGCACCCCCCCCTTGCCCTTGTCGCCGCTATATTCGTCTTGCGTATCATATTCTGCATCTGCTGAATCATAACCGGTATCTTCATTATTGTCAGACTCGGGGTATCCGTTATCCGGCTCATCTTCGGCTTTTCCGCCGTAATCAGCAGCATCTGCGGCCGCCATTTCAGGCTCGGCAGCAGGGCGCAGCATTATGCCCGCGCCAACGCCCGCACCTGCGCCGATCAACATTAGAATTATTGGAATAAGCTTTCCCATGATGTCCCCTTAGAACGGTGCCAAAACTTCGAAAATTTGCTGACCATAGCGTGGTTGCTGAGCGTCGGATATTTGCCCGCGCCCGCCATATAGAATGCGCGCACCCGCCATTTTGTCGTAACTTATGGTGTTTTGGCGCGAAATATCCTCGGGCCGGATGATTCCGGCGACTTGTAGATCGCGCAATTCATAATTCACCCGCACCTCCTGGGTGCCGCGCACCACCAGATGGCCGTTTGGTAAAACCTCGACCACCGTGGCGGCAATACGCAGCATGACAGTTTCATTGCGCCGCACAGTGCCGGTGCCATCAGTGGTCGAGGAGGAGGTCATGGCAATAGCAGGGTCAAGATTCCCGTCGCCAAAAATTCCACTTTCCAACAGATTAGGCAGGCCCAACAGTTCAGCAATTGCCAGATTTTCGCCAGCCGAACGGGTGCGTGACGTAGTATTTTGCAGCTGGGCTTTGTCGTTAATATCAATGATCACCGTCAAAATATCGCCCAGCCGCGCGGCGCGGCGATCCCCGAACAGGGATGTCGGGCCGGAACGCCATAGTGACCCTTGTTCATAAAACTCACGACGCATGGTCGGGGGCTGTGATGCCATCGCGGCCCGTTGCGGCGATATATCAGCGGTAACGCCCGCACCCATATCGGTAAATGCCGGGGCGCGGCCAACATCGTTCAAGCGGCCCAAGCAGCCGGACAAAACAAAAAGCAAAAGAATAGCCAGTGATTTTTTCATCATAATCCCACTTCGATTTGGCCATTTGCGGTGACCGTGCCAAAAACAATTGATTTAGAGGCAAGGTTCATCACCCGCACCCGTTCGCCAACACCTGCACGGTCCAACACCCGACCCTCGGAGGTGATGCTAAGCCCGCCGCTAATATAAATCATCACCACCTGCTGGTTACGTTCCAGAATGGCGGGGCGGCCCAGATCAGGCAGCATAATCGGGCGGCCGGGGTAAATATTTACCCGCGCTTCCAGCCCGACCACAGCCGCCAAAACCGCAAAGGCACCCACCGTATCATCATCTGACAGGCCAACCATTTCACTGGTAATAACGGTCTGGCTGCGGATCGCTTGTGTTGCCATTACCGTTTGCGCCGCCAAAGGCCCGGCCAGACACCAAAATATAAAAGCCAGCGTTTTCATCAGCGTATCTGCGTGGTTGCGCCAAGCATCTGGTCGGCGGCGGTAATCACCTTGGCATTAAGTTCATAGCCGCGCTGGGCCTCGATCAGCTGGGTGATTTCACGCACTGCATCCACCGAGGATCCCTCCAGATAACCTTGGCGAAATGTACCGCGCCCATCCGTGCCTGCCGCGCCAATTTGAGCCGCGCCCGATGCGGCGGTTTCAATATAAACATTGCTGCCCATGGCCTCCAACCCGGCCTCGTTGGTGAAGCTGGCCAGGGTGATCTGGCCCAGCAATTCGGCCTCTACCTGATCGTTGAAATAGGCATAAACCTCGCCCTCGGCATTGATCGAGATTGACCGAGCACCATCGGGCACCGTAATATCGGGCACAATCGCAAAGCCCTCGGCCGTAACAATCTGGCCATCGCCGGTCATTTTCAAGGCGCCATCACGGGTAAACCCCGATATGCCCGAAGGCAAAGCCACCTCCATATAACCACGTCCTTCGATGGCAACATCAAGATCACCGCCGGTTAGCGCCAGCGCGCCCTGTTGCACATCCATCATCACAGCCGCAGGGCGCACACCCATGCCAAGCTGAACCCCCACCGGCAGCATCGCGCCGGTTGACGCGCTAATCGTGCCCGCCTGTTGCACCTGCTGATATTGCAGATCGGCAAATTCGGCGCGCCGCGCATTATAGGCGGTGGTGTTCATATTGGCCAGATTATTGGCGATGACTTCGACCCGCATTTGCTGGGCATCCATGCCCGTAGCGGCGATTTTCAGAGCGTTCATAATATTCTCCTATCAGGCACGTTGACCAAGCGTTTGGGTCACGGTGCGAATACGTTCATGTTCGTTATCAAGAAATTTCTGGCCTAGTTCATAAATGCGCTGCACCTCGATCATACGGGCAATTTCACGAACCGGATTAACGTTGGACCCTTCAATGAAGCCCTGCAAAACCACCGGATCATCCACCGGAACGGGTTCTTCGCCGGGGTCAAACACGGTGCCGGACTGGCGCAGCATGGCGTTCGGGTCTTCGACATCAAAAATGCCGATCTGGGCCAATGGCCGCCCGTTGGCCGAAACTGTTCCATCTTGGGCCACCGCGATCTGCTCGGCATCGGGGGGCACAAATATCGGTGCGCCACCAATATCCAGCAATCGCAACCCGTCAGGGTTTACCAGTTCGCCAGCGGTGTTCATCACAAAGGCACCGGCGCGGGTCAGGCGATTGCCATCCGGGGTTTCGAGCATAAAATACCCGCGCCCCTGAATGGCCATATCAAACGGATTTTCGGTTTGACTCAACCCGCCTTGGGACGGATCCGAAAACCGCGCCCGCGCGGCGGTCATGGCGATATTGCCGCCCTCGGTTGGCAGGGCTTTGATCATCTCGGCAAAAACCACCCCTTCGCGGCGATAGCCGGTGGTGGACAGATTGGCGATATTATTGGCCACAGTCTGCATTTCTTTCCACAATCCGGCCTGACGGGTCAGGCTTACATATCCGGCGGTTTCCATATTATCCTCCTGCTATTCGGGCAACGATCTGGGTCTGGAAAAAACTGACCAAAAGCTGGCCGGAATAATCCATCGACATCCAGAACGCGATTAAGATTGCCCCCAGTTTGGGCACAAAAGTCAGCGTTAGTTCCTGCACGGATGTCAGGGCCTGAAACAGCCCGATGGCAAGGCCAACCAGCAGCGCAACCGCCAATACCGGCGTTGAGACCACCAGCGCCAGCCATAATGCTTCGCGCAGCACATCCATCAGGGCTTCCTGGGTCATTAGACCGGCATCCGCAGAATTTCCTGATAGGCCTCGACCACACGGTCACGCACGGAAACCGCCGTTTGAATGGCCAGTTCCGATGCGGCCAAGGCCTCCACCACCGAGGCGGCGTCGGCTTTGCCGGTTAAGCCGGCAATGGCAGCATTTTCACCGGCCTGCATGGTGGCCATAAAATCGCTGGCCATATCGGCAAACAGGCTGGAGCCGCCGCCAGAATCAGCCGCCGGTTTGGCGATATTCTGGGCGTTGGTATATAATTGTGAGGCAATAAACGGGTTGGTTTCCATGAGTCAGCCTTTCTAGCGACGCAAAAGTTCAAGGGTGGAAGAAGCCATTTGGCGTGCTTGGTCAAACATGCGCAAATTGGCCTCATAGCTGCGCTGCGCTTCGCGCGCGTCAGCAATTTCGATCATGATTTCGATATTGGAGCCATCATAATATCCATTGCCATCCGCCAATGGATGGCCAGGGTCATAAACCTTGTTCAGGGGGGCTTGGCTTAGCTGCATATTGCCGGCGCGCACGCCCATATTATCATTCATCATTGAATTCACCGCCTCAAAAGAAACAAGCTTTCGCTTGAAGCCCGGCGTATCGGCATTGGCCATATTTTCCGAAACCAGCCGCAATCGGGCTGCTTGAGCGGCCATGCCGCTGGCGGATGCCGCCATTGTGCTTGAAAGATCAGACATTAGGATTCTCCTTTATTTACGGCCCATACTGGTGCGCAATATCTGTAGTGATTTCTGATAAATTCCGATGGCAAGATCATGTTGCTGGCGCACCTCTGCGGCGCGAACCATCTGGTCTTCTAAAGAAACAGAGTTACCATTCGGGGATTCAGCGCCAAACAGCGAATCAATCACCACCTCGGCGCGGCTACTACCGCCCGAGGGCTGCAAATGCCCTGCCCGTGTGGCCCGCAACGCCATATTGCTGCCGGATTGAAAGGATTCGGCAAACGGCGTTAAATCCCTTGCTTTATAGCCCGGCGTATCCGCATTGGCGGTATTTTGCGCGATTAGCGCCTGCCTTTGGGTGGCATGGGATGCCAACTGGCTGGCCAGCTGAAAAATATTCAAATTTTGTGTCATTCGGGGCTTCTCCCTCGATTTCTTTCAGTCAGAATTAACTAATTATGGTGAATAAAAGGTAATCAGAAACCGATATGGATACAGTTTTATGTTTATTGATTTTGCGCCGCTCACCGGAAAAATCCAGAGCCTGACCGCCGTGCAATCCCACGGGGTTGTTCTGGGGGTTGATTCCGGTTCGATCAAAATTGCCGGCTTGTCGCATCGGGCGCGGGTCGGAGACCAGGTTACCATTACCTCGCGCGGCGAAACACGTGATGGTGAGATTGTCTCGCTGGCCCATGATCATATTCGCGCCATGGCCTATGACCCTGTTGAAGGCATCGCGATTGGCGACCGGGTCACGCTTGGGGCGGCCAATTCTGCTGCCCCCGATATTTCATGGATCGGGCGCATTATAGATGCGTTTGGCAAACCGCTTGATAAAGGTGCGCTGTTTCAAGGCACCGATATTGCCCGGCTGCGCCGCCGCCCGCCTGCTGCGGCCCAGCGCAAACCTATGGGCGCGCGGCTGAATACCCGTTTGGCAATGTTTAATACCATGTTGCCGATTGCACGCGGCCAGCGGCTGGGGATTTTTGCCGGATCCGGCGTGGGCAAAACCACCCTGCTGGCGCAACTGGCCCGCGGGTTGGAGGCCGATGTTGTGGTCATTGGCCTGATCGGCGAACGGGGCCGCGAATTGCGCGATTTTATTGAAAACGCTTTGGGGGTTGAGGGCATGAAACGCGCCGTGGTTGTCGTGGCCACCTCAGATCAATCACCGCTGATCAAACGTCGTGCTGCATGGATGGCTATGGCCACGGCCGAAAGTTTTCGCGACCAAGGCAAACATGTTCTATTATTGATGGACAGCGTCACCCGATTTGCCGAGGCCCATCGCGAAATCGCCCTGACCGCTGGCGAAGCCCCAAGCCTGCGCGCCTATCCGCCCTCCACCGCCAACCTGATTGCCCAACTGGCCGAGCGCGCAGGGCCGGGACCAGAGGGTTCGGGCGATATCACGGCCGTATTTACCGTGCTGGTGGCGGGGTCCGATATGGAAGAACCCGTAGCGGATATTACCCGCGGCGTGCTGGATGGCCATATCGTGCTGGACCGCGAGATTGCCGAACGGGGCCGGTTTCCGGCAGCTGACATCCGCCGTTCGGTTTCGCGCTGCCTGCCCGGGGTGGCCAGTGAGGGTGAAAACAGTTTGATTGCCCGAACACGGCGCATTATTGCGGCTTATGAAAAGGCCGAACCGATGATCCAGACCGGATTATATGTCAAAGGATCCGACCCGCTGGTGGATGAGGCCATTACATTCTGGCCCAAGCTCGACAGCTTTTTTTCAACCGATGGTTATAATAATACCGATGAAAGCTTTGGCCAGCTTGCGGCCCTGCTGGGCCAGCCCGACCCGAACCAAAAGGGTGATGAGGAATCGGTGCTTTTTGCTGAAAAACACCAATCCGAATTCCCCCACGCAGTGCGTAGCGCAACACCGTTAGAAACAGAAACCCACGCGCTGGATGTGCGTATCAACAGCGATTCTGCTTAAGATTTGGTATGTAAAATCAACAATTCCACCCGCTTTAGCTCTCGCAAAATGCGGTTGGCCTGAATTTGCGGCATCATGCTAAGTTTCAGCATCAATGCCCCCAGCAGCAGCACGGTCGAGACAAGCCCCCATTGCAGGGCTGAAATGGTTTCTGCCGCCTGAAAGAACTTCCAACTGGTATAGGCACCGGCAATAAACATGGTGGATTGAACCGCCATAATCACCCAGCTTACCCAGCCCAGCTTGCCACGAAACAGGTTGGTGCTGAGCGAAAACCAACCTTGTTCCTCTGTGCCTTCCAACACTTCTTTTTCCAGCTCCGACAGAGCCTCAACGATAAGATCATCAAGTTTAGACATCTTGGTCTCCTTTTAATATGGATTTAAGGGTTTTGCGCGCATGCATCAGGCGGGTTTTAACGGTGCCGACAGGTATATCAAGCGCAGCTGCCACCTGTTTTACGCTGAAATCTTCCAGATAAAACAGCCGGATTGTTACCGATTGCCCGGGTGGCAAAGCATTGATTGCACCGCGAATTGCCTGCACATCACTTTGGTCTGGCTGGTCAGGTTTTGGCATTTCTGCCTGAGTTTTTGCAATATTGCGATGTTTGATGTTCTGGCCAATCGCCTTGGCACAACGGCGAGACACAATGCGATATGCCCATGTAGAAAAGGCGCGCGGTTCTTTCAGGTTGCGCAAGCCACGGGTGATTTCCAGCCATGCATCTTGCACGATATCGGCTGCCTCTTCGCGATTGCCCATCAGCCCGCAAGCATGGGAAAACAATTGCGGGCTGCGGTGCTTTATCAACGCCTCAAGGGATTTCCGATCGCCCATCTGGGCCGAAATCACCAGAAATTCTTCGTATATTTGGTTTTTGTTGCGCATTTCGCCCGCTGATTATAACCCGTTACAGGCTATAGTGGCGCAAATATAGCTTTTGGTTCAATGCTTTGAAAAATTAATTGCGCGGCAGATTAAAGCTGATCTGGGCGTTGACCGCGTTTTGCATCAAAGTCAGCGCACTCATCCCTGCGGTTAGCGGGCCGGGGCCATTGTTGATTTGTTCACGCGCAAAAAAGTTTCGGAGCAATTTGTCAATATTTTCGGGGTCTTTGAACACATCCATGGAACGGCTGCCAAACATACGGTCAGTGGCTTCTTGAAAAACCTCGCGCTGGCGGTCAATGTCTAGCTGCCCGATGGATTTGGGCAGGCCAAAAGCGGTCTCGAACACCTCACGCAGGGGTAGATTACCCATCAGCAAAAACCACGCGGTCGTTCCCGCTGCGCTGTCATTGGCCAGATCGCCAATATCGCGTTCCAATGTCAGGGCAAGCCGCATAGATCTGTCAGATTCCCCAACGGCTTTCTCAAACTGAAGGATTTTATATTGATCGGTGATGCGGCTACCAAAATCGGATAATTGCAACTGGGATCCCGATGCATTGCCAAAGCCGAATGCCTCGGCAAATTCGCGATATCGGGTGTCAGTCAGGCGCAAGGCAAAGGCCTCGTCATTCTCGGAGCCTTCTTCCAACACTTTTTTCATAAAAAATTTATCCGCGACTTTATCTTCAAGCCCGAATGCCCCCAGCGCCACTTTGAACAGGGTGAAATCTTTTACCAATTCCTCAGCACTGGTTATTTTGCTGATATTGGCTTTGAAATATTCAACCTCCCGGTTCAGCTCCACGCTATTTGAAAACGCAGCAAGCTGTGTTTCCTGCGTGCGCTGCATAAACCGCCAACCGGCGATGCCGCCAATGGGGGTTATGGGTTGATACATGGCGCGTTTTCCATTAATCTTTCTTCAATCGGAAGCAGTAACCGAAGGGTTTTCAGCACTTGGTAATCGTTGTTATCTGCCAGAAATCCGGTGGCTTCGGCCAGAATTTTAATGGCTTCGGGGCTGCCAAAAACCTGTGCCAGTTGCGCCATGCCGCTGGTAAGCTGTTTGCGGCCATCAACCGGATCGGCCTCTCCGGCCAGAATCATCTGGGCGGTATAACAAATGCGCCGCACCGGTGTTTTGGCTTCTTCGGGGTGGATGGCATCACGCAGGCGCAGAACATTGGCATGCGGCGTCAGGATATTCAGCCGCGACCGGCGATCCCCATTCTGGATCACAGCGCCGTTGATCATTACCCGTTCAGACGGGCGGAGTTTTAAGACAAGGCCACTCATGATGTCACCAATTCCGGGCCAGTTGCGCAATCGCGCAGGCCTCGCATAATGCTGGTATTGATTTCCACCAGAATATCGGGGCTGGCTTTGTGGTTCAAAACCAGTTTTGTGTGATGGTTGGTAAACTGGGTCAGGTAAAATATCTGGGCCCGGAGCTGTTCTGGCAGCCCGTTACCATCGCCAGCCACATCCGCGGCCAACACTGTCCAAAGCAGTTGATTCTCGCATAATGCCTCGGCCAGTCCGGCAAAGTCATCAGAATCTGTGCCCGTAAATTCAGCCAGACGGGCCGTTGCTTTTGAAAAGGCTTTGTATTCGATGCCTCTTTTGGTGCCAACCTCTTGGGTTGGTTTACCATAAAGAGATTTTGCCATTACCGCAGTATTCATGGGGCGTATCCTCCCACCCTTGCCGGAAAAACCGGCGTGTGATTATTATTGAATATCGGTGTAGCAAGGCGAGGGAATCCCCCGCCTTGCTGATTAACTTAGCGGAACAATGACAGGATGTTCTGCGGTGCCTGATTAGCGATTGACAGCGATTGTGTCGCCAGCTGTTGCTGAACCTGAAGCGCCTGAAGACGCGCGGATGCGGCCTCCATGTCTGCGTCAACCAATGCGCCAATGCCCACCTTCAGGGAATCCGTCAGCTTGCTGACAAATTCGCTTTGGGTTTCGATCCGCGCCTGACTGGAACCAAAAGCTGCGGCTGCGTCAATTGATGTCTGGATCAGACCTTCAATATCGGCAAGGGCCTGGGTAGAGTTACCACCACCACCATCATCCACGTTGATACCCGCAAGGCCAGAAAGCCCGCCAGTGCCGACACTTACGATTTCAGTGGTCATGTTTACCGTATCACCGGCAGCATTGGTAACCGTGATTGTGTCTCCGGCCACGTCAGCAGTAATATTGGCGTTATCCATACCGTTGATCGCCGAACGAATACCATTGGCAACAACTTCTTCAGATGTCGCAGCAGCCACATCTTCTGCGGTCACCACATAAGAAACATATTCACTGCCAATCTTGACATTGAATGTATCGCCAGCGGCCAAAGCCGCATCAACAACAACAATATCGGCTGTGCCAGCAGCATCAATAAAGATTGCAGCCGTAGCACCATCACCACCAGCACCATCGGAACCGGCAAGCGCTGCCTTGATGGCCCCGGCACCGGTTGAAAGGTTCTGACCTGTAACATTAATACTGGAGGCCGTTACATTGCCAGCCGAATCACGATCAAGCGAAGCCAGAACATTTATGGATGCATTGGTGCCATCCACAAGGTTCAAACCGTTAAACTGGGCAGCACCAACAACGGAGCCAACCTGATTGCGCAATTCAGCAATATCGGTTTGCAATTTCCCCTGATCAGCAGAAGGGTCTTGGGCTGCAACAATTTTGGATTTGATCTGACCCAGCAGATCGGTGATAGATTCTGCTGCTGTCCGCGCCACTGCAACAGATGCGCCACCGGTTGCCAGCGCATCGGAAATGCCCTTGAACCCGTCCACATCCGATTGCATGGTTTGTGAAATCGCCCAGATCGAGGCATTGTCCTTGGCGTTGTCAACCGTCCGACCAGTTGAAATTTCACTCATGGTAGAGCCAAGGTTTTTGTTGATGCTTTGCAGCGTTTGCAGCGCAACCATGGCGCTGGAATTTGTAAGAATGCTAGACATTTTGCATTTCCTTCGGCGTTGCAGCGCGTTCGGCGCTGCGGTTTCAATTTAGGTTGTCATTCCCACAACCCGCTTTTCGCCGTTCTGACGTTACGCCCATTTCCGGGCGGCAATTCTTTTGAATTCGCCTGCTCAATCTGCCCGATTACCCATAATGAAACCTGAACGCCGCATTACCGAATACC
>JAKITE010000022.1 GCA_021648225.1 Paracoccaceae bacterium | reverse complement strand
AAATCGGGCAGGGGTTTGTCGGGGCTGAACCCGAGGATCAAAGCACCATGGCTTGTGGTATTCGCATCGGCCACAGCGCGCCGCGTAACGCACAAGGCACCCGCCGCGCGGTTGATTTTCTGGATGCAAAAGCCGATGCCGAGGCCGCGCTGGCCAGCATTGGCGCGCCGGTTGGCAACCTGATGGTGATGCGCAATGCGCCCGACTGGTTCCACCCCGGGCGCTCGGCGGTTTTGTCGCTTGGCCCTAAAAACCCGCTGGCGGTGTTTGGCGAATTGCACCCCAAGGTTCTGAAAGAAATGGGGGTTAAGGGCGCGGCGATTGGCTTTACCATTTTTCCCGATAATGTGCCGTTCAAAAAGGCCAAAACCAAGGCCCGTCCGGCATTGCACCTGAATGATCTGCAAGCAGTAGAGCGGGATTTTGCCTTTTTGGTGAATTCAGATGTCGAGGTTGAAAAACTGATAAAATCAGCCAAATCTGCCGATAAAAAGTTGATTTCCGACGTAACAGTGTTTGATATTTTTGAAGGTAAAAATACTGATGGCAAGAAATCGGTTGCGATTTCGGTGCGTTTGCAGCCAATACAGGCAACCTTGACCGACAAAGAAATCGAGGCGATCTCGGACAGGATTATCGCCGCTGTCACCAAAGCAACCGGAGGAGAATTGCGCGTATGAAAGTCTATCTAAGTGGGGAAATCCACAGCAATTGGCGGGTTGAAATCGAAACCGCAGCCGCGGATATGGATATCGAATTTTCAGCCCCTGTGACGGATCATGATACATCCGACGATGCGGGGGTAATCATTATGGGGGCCGAGGAAAATAAATTCTGGCACGACCATAAAGGCGCAAAGCTGAATGCCATCCGCACCCGCAACGCCATCGAGGCCGCAGATATTGTGGTGGTGCGTTTTGGCGAGAAATACCGGCAATGGAACGCGGCTTTTGATGCCGGATATGCGGCCGCCAAAGGCAAAGCGTTAATTATCATGCACGGGCCAGACCATCAACATGCCCTGAAAGAAGTAGACGCCGCTGCCTTGGCTGTGGTGGAAACCCCCGAACAGGTTGTGAAAATTTTGCAATACACCCTGACCGGTCAGGCTCCTACAGCTGCATAGTTAAACACTATTTGCATTACTCCCCCTATCTAGTATAGCCAAGCATATATTTATCTATAGGGGGCAGTTATGCTAAAAGAATTCAAAGATTTTATCGCCAAGGGCAATGTCATGGATATGGCCGTCGGTATTATTATCGGTGCGGCTTTCACCGCGATTGTATCGTCATTGGTGGCGGATTTGATTAATCCGATCATCAGCCTGTTTACCGGCGGTGTTGATTTTGCATCCATGATGTTCATGCTGAGCGATGATCCAGAAGCGGGTGCTTTTAAATACGGATCATTTATCATGGCGATCATTAATTTTGTGATCGTGGCTTTTGTGGTGTTTATGCTGGTTAAAATGGTTAACAAAGCCAAGGCCGCGGCGGAAAAGCCTGCCGAGGAAGCCGCGCCCGAAAAACCAAAAGGCCCAACCCAAGAAGAATTGCTGATAGAAATTCGCGATCTTTTGAAAAAATCCTGAAGGTCTGGCCCCGCTAACACGGGGCCAACCGGTTTATTGTTTCAGGGCCAGCTTGGCAGATAAAACATCAATGCCAAGCGCCCGCCCCACGGCGGCATAGGTCAGATGCCCCGCATGGGTGTTTAATCCGCGCAACAGATGTTCGTCATCCTCACAGGCTTGCCGCCAGCCTTTATTGGCCAACGCCATCATAAACGGCATGGTGGCATTGCCCAGCGCAATGGTAGAGGTGCGCGAAACCGCCCCGGGCATATTGGCCACACAATAATGCATAATGCCGTCGACCTCGTAAATCGGGTCGTCATGGGTGGTGGCGCGCGAGGTTTCAAAACAGCCGCCTTGGTCAATCGCCACATCGACCAGAACCGCACCCGGTTTCATATCCGCCAGTTGCGCGCGGCTGATCAATTTGGGCGCAGCCGCACCGGGAATAAGCACCGCACCAATCACCATATCGGCCTCGTATGCCAATTCAGCCGTGTTGCCTTTTGATGCATAGCGGGTTTTGAACTGCCCGCCAAACACATCATCCAGATAACGCATGCGCGGCAAGGACATATCCAGCACCGTCACATCCGCGCCCATACCGGCAGCAATTTTGGCTGCGTGGGTGCCAACCACCCCGCCGCCAATTACCACAACTTTGGCAGGGCCAACGCCCGGAACACCACCCATCAAAACGCCGCGTCCTCCGTTTGCTTTTTGCAAGGTCCAGGCACCCATTTGCGGGGCCAAACGGCCAGCGACTTCGGACATCGGGGCCAGCAAAGGCAAGCCGCCCATACGGTCGGTAACGGTTTCATAGGCAATCGCGGTAACACCGGATTCCAGCAGATCGCGGGTTTGGGGTTCGTCCGGGGCGAGGTGCAGATAGGTAAACAGAATTTGCCCCTCGCGCAGCTGCGCGCGTTCAACCGCTTGCGGTTCCTTGACTTTTACAACCATCTCGGCACGGGTAAATATTTCGCTGGCGGTGTCAACGATTTCGGCACCAATTTCGGTGTAATCCTCGTCGGGGAATCCGGCGCCGGTTCCGGCCATGGTTTCGATAATAACGCTATGACCGTGGGAAATAGCCTCTTGCGCGGCGGCGGGGGTAATGCCGACGCGGTATTCCTGGTTTTTGATTTCTTTTGGGCAGCCGATCAGCATTGTTTTGCTCCTGAAATATGGGCCTGAAGGAGGGGTGGTAGGGTAAATATTGTGCAGAATTAACGCCTAATGCTTCGCGAATATGTGTTGCCAAACGGGGGCATGTTCGCATAATATTCGGATTATACACTGATTCATCGAAGGATATTGCAATGTCGCGAATGGATGCGCTTGATCTGAAGATTCTCACATGGTTGCAAAAAGACGGCCGTATGCCCAATGCGGAACTGGCCGGTCGGGTCGGGCTTTCGGCCTCGGCCTGTCATCGCCGTGTGCAGCGGCTGGAAAAGGACAAGGTGATCCGCAATTATGTGGCCTTGCTGGATCCGCGCGCGGTTGATCGCCGTGCTACGGTTTTTGTGGAAATTACCCTGAAAGGCCAATCCGAGGAAATTCTGGCAGGGTTTGAAAAACAGGTGGCGTTGATCCCCGATGTGCTGGAATGCCACCTGATGGCTGGCACGGCGGATTATTTGCTTAAGGTAGTGGCAAAAGACACCGATGATTTTGCCCGCATCCACAAACAATATCTGGCGCGCCTGCCGGGGGTTGTGCAAATGCAAAGCAGTTTTGCGTTGCGAACCGTGTTCAAAACCACAGCGCTGCCGCTGTAGGGTGATTTGGTGATCACGCCAGCAAATATTGCATCAGATACAACATACCCATACCGCCAAATATCGCCCCCAGCACACTGCGTAATATGGCGCCGATCAACAGGGCCACTGCGGCGGCGATCAGGCGGGCCGGGTCCGGGTCTCCGCCGGTGGCTTCGGGCCAGACGGTTAGCGGTGCGACCAGCCCCGGCATCACAGCGGCCGGCACATATCGCAAATGCCGCAACAGCCAGTCGGGCAGCTTTTTGTCGGCAAAAAACCCGATAAACGAATAGCGGATCAAATAGGTGCCTATGCCCAGAAAAATAATGGTTAACCAAATGGAAAGATCATTCATGTGCTGGCCCTTAAGCGGCGTTCGGTTTCGGCCCCTGCAATCATGGCTGCAACGGCTGCAATCATCAGCCACAGGTTAAACGGCATCCATGACAAAGCCAGCGAGACCACCACCGATACAACAGCTGCCACAATATGGGGCAGGCTGCGCAGGCTGGGCGCGACCAGCGCGATAAACATAATCGGCACTACAAAATCCAGCGCAAATGCCGGTGGAATGGCTGCGCCAACCAGAACCCCCGCAAGCGTAGAGCCATACCAAACCGGAAACATCACCGCCGCCGAGCCAAGAAAATATGCCAGTTTTTCAGCAACCGGCAGGTTCGGTTTTTTGTCAAATTCCAGAATTGAAACCCCGTAGGTTTGATCAATCATAAAATAGGCCGCAACCATCCGCTGCCATTTCAAGGTTTTGCCAAGATGTGGCGCCAGCGATGCGGAATACATCAGCATCCGCATATTCACCGCCAGCCCTGTCAGCACCGCAATATAAAACGGCGCCCCGTCGACCAGCACTTGCAGCGCAGAAAATTGTGCCGCCCCTGCAACCACAATTACCGACATGGCAACGGTTTGGAAAATATCCAGCCCTGCTGTTGATGCAACCAGCCCGAATAACATGCCAAACGGTGCCGCCATTAATAAAAATGGCGCACCGGCAAGAATACCGCGAAAAAAAGCTGTTCTTGTGCTAGACATCCAATAAGCCTTGTTGCAAATTTCGGGGCATATTAGGCGGGCTATCTGCCAATAACCAATCAAAGGTTGTGACCATTGTCAAAATCATTGCTGATAAGACCAAACCCCGACAATAACCGCCTGACCCGGGCCGTAACCGGCATCGACCATAGCGGCGAAGCGCAGGAAATCCGGGTGGTCGAGGAACGCCCGCTAACGATTTACCTTAACAAACAGGAAATCGTGACCGCCATGACCATTGGCGATTACCCCGAATATCTGGCGGTCGGATATCTGCGCAATCAGGGCATGCTGTTGGTCGATGATGTGATTACCGGCGTTGATTATGAAGACGATATCGAAACCGTCGTGGTACGCACCAGACGCGATACCAATTATGAAGAAAAGCTGAAGAAAAAAACCCGCACCTCGGGCTGTGCGGTGGGCACAGTTTTTGGTGACATGATGGAGGGGCTGGATAAGGTAAAATTACCGGCAACCGAGATCAGAACCAGTTGGTTATATAAATTATCCCATGAAATCAACACTATGCCCAGCCTGTATTTGCAGGCGGGTGCCATTCATGGCTCGGTCCTGTGCCATCGCGATGTGCCGCTGGTATATATGGAAGACGTAGGCCGCCATAACGCCGTTGATAAAATCGCGGGCTGGATGGTAATGGAAAACGCTTTGGCGGCGGATAAAATCATGTATACAACCGGGCGGTTGACCTCGGAAATGGTGATCAAAACCGCGCTGATGGGCATTCCGGTGCTGGCCTCGCGATCAGGCTTTACCGCTTGGGGGGTGGAGATCGCCAAACAGGTCGGCATTACCCTGATTGGCCGGATGCGCGGCAAACGGTTTATTTGCCTAAGCGGCGAAGACCGGCTGATCTGGGATGCTGACGTAAAAACCGTGGCGGACGAACCCAAAAGATCGGGCCGCAAATGAAACCGGCCGGTGTTATTCTGGCGGGGGGGCGCTCCGCCCGGATGGGGGGCGGTGACAAATTTTTGCTGGACCTTGACGGTCAGCCGATATTGGACCATGTGATTAACCGCCTGACGCCGCAGGTGTCTGAATTGGTCATCAACGCCAATGGCGATGCGGCGCGGCTGATGCGGTTTGACCTGCCGGTAATTGCCGACAGTATTGACGGGTTTGCTGGCCCGTTGGCAGGGGTTTTGGCGGGCATGGACTGGGCGTTTGACAACGGCTTTGATCAAATCGTAACCGTGGCCGCCGACACGCCGTTTTTCCCTGAACATCTGGTAACCGCCTTGCAATTGGCGATTGTATCCGAGGCAATGCCGCTGGCAATGGCAACCACGCCTGACCTTGAACGCCCGTTTAACCGGCACCCGACCTTTGGCTTATGGGATGTATCCTTGCGTAATGACCTGCGCCAATCGCTAAATGACGGGCTGCGAAAGGTTGTGCAATGGACCAAACCCCACGGCTGTGCCAATGTCAGCTTTGAAGGGTTTGCCTTTGATCCGTTTTTTAATGTCAACACGCCCGATGATCTGGAAACCGCTCGGAAATATCTGGCGCAACACCCGTAAAGAAAGCTGAAAATGACCAAAGCTCCGCTGTTAAAAGATGATTGTTTTGCCTTGCCCGCAGGGGTGAACTGGACCCCGGTTGACGATGCACTGGCCCATTTGCGCGCCGCGGTGGATGTGGTGGTTGATGTCGAAACGGTGCCAACGGTAAACGCTGGCGGGCGCATATTGGCCCGCGATGCCATCGCCACTCGGTCCAACCCGCCCTATGCAAATGCAGCTGTGGATGGCTATGGCTTTGCCTTTGGGGGTCATACAAAAGCAATGCCGCTGGTCGATGGACGTTCCGCCGCCGGTGAACCGTTTGAAGGCAGGGTTCCGGCAGGATTTGCCATTCGTATTCTGACCGGTGCAAAATTGCCTGAGGGCGTTGATACGGTTGTGATGCAAGAAGATGTCAGCGCAAAAGACGGCATGGTGCATTTTGGTCAAGGCCTGAAATCCGGTGCAAATTGCCGCGACGCGGGCGAGGATGTTTTGCAAGGCCAGCCAGCGGTTAAAGCCGCAACAAAAATCGGGGCTGCGGAAATCGCGCTGATGGCGGCGCTTAATATTCCAACGATACAGGTCTATAAAAAATTACGGGTCGGGGTGCTTTCTACCGGTGATGAAATCCGCCAGCTTGGCGAGGCAGCAGAACCGCACCAGATATATGATGCCAACCGGCCTATGTTGCTGGAAATGCTGCGAAACTGGGGGTTCGAACCGGTTGATCTGGGCCATGCAAAGGATGATCGCAAAGCGGTTGTTTCGGCGCTGGACAAGGCGGCAAAATCTTGTGACGCAATTTTGACCTCGGGCGGGGCATCAGCGGGGGATGAGGATTATCTTTCAACGGTATTGGCTGAATCCGGCACCCTTAACCTGTGGCGCATTGCCCTCAAACCGGGCCGCCCTTTGGCGCTGGGTATCTGGAACGGGGTGCCGGTTTTTGGCCTGCCGGGCAATCCGGTTGCGGCCTTTGTCACAACGCTGATCTTTGCGCGGCCAACCTTGCTGAAAATGCAAGGTGCGGGCTGGCAAGTGCCACAGCCAATACTGCTTCCGGCGGCGTTTGAGCAATCTAAAAAAGCCGGTCGCCGCGAATATCTGCGGGCCAGAATTAATGCTGACGGCAAGGTGGAAAAATTCGCCTCCGAGGGTTCGGGCCGCATTTCGGGTTTGTCATGGGCTGACGGGTTGATAGAGCTGCCCGATCAGGCCATGCAGCTTAAAACCGGTGATCCTGTGCGTTACTTCCCGTTTTCAGGGTTTGGAATTTAATTTACCAACTGCCAGCCGTTTTTTTATCCAAACATGCCACTGACCCGGCCCAGCAACATGAATGTGCGGGCGGTGCGGGTATTGGCCAATGCCTCGATATGGGCATCCGTGCCTTGCCTGCAAAATTCGCTTAAAACAATATCAAACCGGCGCTGGAAATGCAGCGCAGCATCGCGGAAAATCTGGTCAGAGCGCATCCGCCCACGGATCAAGGCAATAGAGGTAACATCATGAATACCGCCAATGGCGGCGACTTCTTCGCCACGCGCGCCCTCGGAAAATTTGCGCCAAAGGGCGGCGGGGGCAATTTCCGGGGTTAAATCATCGGTGTAAATCCCGTCTTGCGCCATCAGGTTCATGATGTCTTCGGCTGCACGAATGCATTGCGAGGTGTTGCGATGCCGCATGGCAATCCGCAAGGCCCGAAACCCGTCTTTGTCTTTTTCGTCGGTCGGAAAATTCAAAGCATGGATCAGCTCGTCCCATTCAGGGGTGGGGTGGGCTGTAACTTCCTTTGCGCCAAGCGCCAAATCCCCCTGATCAGGGTTTTGCGGCGTTTCGTGAACCGGTCCGGCGGGGCCATCATTAACAGGCTGAATTTCGGTAATGGCCACTTGCGCCTGCAACAGTGCCACCAAAGCGGTTTCCACCTGCGCCATTTGCTGTTGCAAGGTTTCAAGCTTGGCACGGGTTTCCGCCATGTCGCCGCTCGAACCGGCAGGTTTGACCCTTGCGTTGCGGTTGTTCATCGGGTCGGTCTGGAATTTTCGCAAAGCAATGGTCAGATCACGCGCATCACGCTGCACCTCGGCAGTACGGCGCAGCAACATAACCCCTGTCCAAATCAGGGCAATGGGCACAATCGCCCCCAGAATAAACAATATAATTTCCAGAAAAACCGCACCGCGCGGTTCTTCGATGCCGCCAAACAACCCGAAAAAACCAGCGGCATAAGCCGCCAGCCCCACCAGCCACACTGCTGAGAAAACACTGGCAAACAGGGTTTCGCGCCCTTCAATGGCGCTTGGTCCCAGAGTATTTCCCAACCGGTTCAGCACATATCCCCCTAGATGAATTTCACTGCAAGTATTTCATATGACCGCACACCGCCCGGGGTGCGAACCTCGACACTATCGCCTTCTTCTTTACCAATCAAAGACCGCGCCAATGGCGATTGCATGTTTAACAGGCCTTTTTCAATATCGGCCTCGTGCTGGCCAACGATTTGAAAGGTTTTTTCCTCGTCTGTGTCCTCATCCGCCAAATCAACGGTTGCGCCAAATTTGATGGTGCCGGAAAGCGCTGCAACATCAATGACATCCGCAAGGCTAAGTACCGATTCCAGTTCTTTGACACGGCCTTCGATATGGCTTTGTTCTTCGCGGGCTGCGTGGTATTCGGCGTTTTCCGACAGGTCACCATGGGCGCGGGCCTCGGCAATGGCACGAATAACAGCAGGGCGCCGTTCGGTTTTTAAAACCTTCAATTCAGAATCCAGCTTGGCATAACCGCCTGCCGTTAGCGGAAATTTTTCCAACGAACTACTCCTTAACCTCGGCCCAACCGTTTGTTCGGGGGCGCATTTTCAGCCTTTACCCTATTTTGCCAAACGGCATTCGGCAAGGGATTGTTGCTGTAAACGGCTCGAACCTGCCGAATTTTGGCATGACGCAAAGAAATACCCGCCATTTGTGTAAGGTTTGTTGACCTTGCGAGCCATGGCTGCAATGATTTTCAGACAGTTTTATAATGCAAGGATTTGCAATGAAAAACGGTTCAAGTAAAAAACTATCATTGATCGGGTCAGTATCCCTTGGCACGGGCGTGATGATCGGGGCCGGTATATTTGTGCTGATGGGGCAAATAGCCGAGCTAGTAGGCGGGCTGTTTCCGCTGGCCTTTTTGGTCGGGGCGGTTGTAGTGGCGTTTAGCGCTTATTCTTACGTCAAGTTTTCCAATGCCTATCCCTCTGCTGGCGGCGTCGCCATGTTTTTGCGCAAAGCCTATGGGCCAGGCACGGTGACGGGCACATTTGCACTGTTGATGTATGTGTCAATGGTGATCGCCGAAAGCCTGGTTGCACGGACATTTGGCGCATATACGCTGCGACTGTTTAAGGTCGAAAATACCGCAATTTGGGTGCCGGTGCTGGGGGTGGGGCTGATCATCACTGCCTATCTGATCAATATTTCCGGTAACAAAACCATTGAGCGCACCGCCAATTTTACTGCGGTGATCAAAATTGCCGGAATCGCGATATTGGCACTGGCCGGCTTGGCTTTTGCGGGCTTTCCAAGCACGGATAGCTGGCTAAGCCCGGCACCCGGCGTGGCTGCTGGCGGGGCTTTTAACTTTGTTGCCGCATTGGCCCTGTCCATTCTGGCCTTTAAGGGTTTTACCACCATCACCAATCAGGGCGATGATATTATTGACCCGCATCGCAATCTTGGCCGCTCGATCATCCTGTCGATCATTATTTGCACCGTTATCTACACGCTTTTGGCGCTTTCGGTGGCCAGTGCGCTTAGCGTTCCGGAAATAATCGCCGCCAAAAACTATGCGTTTGCCGCTGCCGCCCGCCCGGTTTTTGGGGATTGGGGGCTGGTGCTGACCGTGGTGCTTGCCATTGTTGCTACGGTTTCGGGGCTAATCGCCAGTGTGTTTTCCGCCTCGCGTATGCTGGCCATGCTAAGCAGCATGAAACAACTTCCCCGGCTTTATCGCGGCATGAGCAATCCGGCGCTGGTATTCACGGTGGCACTGGCCATCACCCTGACCATCTTGTTTGATCTGACCCGGATCGCCTCGATTGGCGCGATATTTTATCTGGTTATGGATATCGCCATCCATTGGGGGCTGTTTCGTTATTTACGCGAGGAAATCGGTGCAAACCCGATTATTCCACTGATCGCGATCGGGTTGGATGTGGTCATTCTCGGGGCGTTTATCCTGATGAAATACCAAAGCGACCCATTGGTTCTAATCGTGTCTTTGGCTGGTTTTTTGTTTATCTTGCTGGCCCAACGTCTGTTTATGTTCACCCATACCGATGCAGACGGGGTGATGCATATGGAAATGGACGAGGGTGGCATGAGCATGGGCGGAGACACAAAAACCCATGACGGCATGGATATGGATAAATAGACAGCGCTTCTGTCCCAAAGCCAGATTTGACGCCCTGTTGCGATTGACGCCGCGCTTACGGCCTGCAATAAATATTGCAACGCAATATTGGGGAAAAATATGGCCGAGATTGAACGTGAATCAATGGAATATGATGTTGTCATCGTCGGCGCGGGGCCTGCGGGGCTTTCTGCTGCAATCCGCCTTAAACAAATCAATGCGGAATTAAACGTTGTTGTGCTTGAAAAAGGCTCCGAAGTTGGTGCGCATATCCTTTCTGGCGCGGTGCTGGATACCTGCGGTCTGGATCAGCTGATCCCCGATTGGGCCAAGCGTGGCGCGCCGATTAAAACCAAGGTCAAAAAGGACAGGTTTTTGATGCTGGGTCAGGGCGGCGGTATTCGCATTCCGAATTTCCTGATGCCGCCTTTGATGAATAATCATGGTAATTACATTGTTTCGATGGGTAATGTTTGCCGCTGGATGGCTGAGCAAGCCGAGGAGCTGGGGGTAGAGATTTTCCCCGGTATGGCTTGTTCCGAACTGGTTTATGGCGAAAATAATGAATTACGCGGCGTGGTTGCCGGTGAATTCGGCATCCAGCCCGATGGCACCAAAGCTGACGGGTATGAACCGGGCATGGTGCTGTATGGCAAATATATCTTTTTGTCCGAGGGCGTGCGCGGGTCGCTATCCAAACAGGTGATTGCCAAATATAATCTGGATGCCGATTGCGATGTGCCCAAATTCGGTCTTGGCATCAAGGAAATCTGGGATGTGCTGCCCGAAAACCATAACGAGGGCGAGGTCACCCATACCATGGGCTGGCCGCTTGGCTGGAAACAGGGCGGTGGTTCGTTTATGTATCACCTTGAAAACAATCAGGTTTATGTGGGTTATATCGTTGATCTGAATTACAAAAACCCGCATATGTCGCCCTATAACGAATTTCAGCGCTGGAAACATCACCCGATGATTTCCGAAATCTTAAAAGGCGGCAAGCGGGTATCTTATGGCGCGCGCGCAGTGACCAAAGGCGGGTTTCAATCCATTCCGAAATCGGCTTTTCCAGGCGGCGCATTGCTGGGCTGCTCGGCCGGTTTGGTTAATTTGCCGCGTATCAAAGGCAATCATAACGCTATGCTTTCGGGCATTGCAGCAGCCGATGCAGCGGCGGCGGCCATTGCGGCGGGGCGTTTTGGTGATGCGCTGGATGATTATAACGCGGCGCTGCGGTCCGGCCCGATTGGCAAAGACCTGAAGCGGGTAAAAAATGTCGCCCCCCTAAGCAGCAAATTTGGCCCGCTGGGTGGCTTGACGCTGGGCGGCTTTGATATGTGGATCGCCAATATTTTTGGCTTCAACATCCTTGGCACCTTGAAACACGGCAAAAGTGATGCGGCCTGCACCGGCAAGGCCGAGGATTATCCGGTAATCGAATACCCCCGCCCTGACGGAAAGCTAAGCTTTGACCGGTTAACCAATGTCAGCTTTTCCGCAACAAACCATGCCGAAGAACAGCCCTGCCATCTGGTTCTGGCGGATCCGTCGGTGCCCATAAACGTGAACCTGCCGCTATACGGCGAACCGGCACAGCGATATTGCCCGGCGGGCGTATATGAAATTTTGCGCGATGATGACGGCTCAAACCCGCGCTTTCAGATCAATGCCCAAAATTGCGTGCATTGCAAAACCTGTGACATCAAAGACCCGAGCCAAAACATAACATGGGTAACCCCACAAGGCGGCGAAGGCCCGAATTATCCCAATATGTAACTGTTACGTTACCGGATTGGCAGTTCCGATTGCATCGGGCTGGCTGGGCGATTAGCCTCTGGACAACATTTGCCGGAGCATGAATTTGATAAAACAGTTTTTTACCAGCCTGATTCTTGGGGTAACGCTTGCGGGGCCGCTGGCCAGCCAAGGGCTGTCGGGGTCTTATCTGGCGGCCACATCCGCCAATATTGCCAATGATTACGAACAGGCCGCGCATTATTACCGCCGCGCCATGGAAAACGACCCCGATAACGGGTTTATCATGCAAGGCGCGATGGTGGCCTCGATTGCTGCCGGTCATTTTGACGATGGTGTCGAGGTTGCCCAAAAAATGGTTGATGCGGGGTTTACCGACGAATATTCCCAGACGGTTTTGCTGGCAGATGCCTTTTCCAACGGCGAATATGACCTTGTATTGGCGCTTTTGGCGGATGAGCAATTCACCCTTAACCCTTTGCTCAAGATTTTAATCAAAGGCTGGGCTTTGGTGGGAAAACAGGATTACGCCGCTGCCAGCACCCATTTTTCAACCAAATCCGAAAATAGCGCAATTGATTCTTTTGCCAATTACCACAATGCCTTAGCTGCTGCATTGGCAGGGGATTACCAGCAAGCATCGGAATTATTTGGCGTTGAAGGTGCATATGTCAACCGTGGCAGCATTCTGGCCCATGCGGAAATCCTTGCGGTGCTTGGCCAGCGGGATGCGGCGTTTGAATTGCTGACCATTGGGCAGGGCAGGGCAGCACGAGACCGTGAGGCGGATGCATTGCGCGCCGCATTGGCCAACGGAGATCCGGTTGAATTTACCCAGATAGCCCAACCCGCCGATGCGGTTTCCGAGGCCTTTCTGGTGCTTGGTGATGCGTTAAATGGTGATAATTCGCCTCGGCTGGCGCTGTTCTTTGCGCGGCTGGCGCAGATGAATCAACCGGATAACACCGAAGCCCTGTTATTGATTGCCGAGATTTTGACCGATCAAAACCAGTTTTCCCTTGCGGTCAAAGCCTTTGCTAAAATCCCGCCGGATGATGCTTTTGTGGTTAATGCCGCGATTGGCCATGCCAGCGCCTTGCAGCGCGATAATCGGGTGGATGCCGCGATTGCGGTTCTTGAAAACCTTGTGGCCAGCCAGCCCGATGATCTGACCGCATGGCGGGCCTTTGGCGATGTTTTGCGCCGCGAATCCCGGTTTTCAGGGGCGTTTGACGCCTATTCCAAAGCGATTGATCTATTGCCAGACCCTGATTTTTCCGGCGCGTGGCGTCTGTATTATACCCGCGCAATCGCAGCCGAGCGGCTAAAAGACTGGCCAAGTGCGGACTGGAATTTCCGTCAGGCTTTGGCGCTAAACCCCGACCAACCGGATGTTTTGAACTATCTGGGATATTCGCTGGTAGAACGCGGTGAAAAGCTGGACGAGGCCTTGGCGATGATTGAAACCGCGGTTCTGGCCCGCCCCGAAAGCGGCTTTATCGCAGATTCACTTGGCTGGATATATTACCGTCTGGGCCGGTTCGAAGAAGCGGTGCCGGTGATGGAAAACGCGGTGTCATTGCTGCCCGATGATCCGATTGTCAATGACCATCTGGGCGATGTGCTGTGGATGGTTGGCCGCCACCGCGAGGCCCGGTTCCAATGGCGGCGCGCGCTTTCTTTTGACCCCGAAGACATCGACGCAGAACGCATCCGCTGGAAACTGGTTGATGGGCTGGATGCAGTGCTGGAGGCCGAAAAAGATGCACCCGCCGACTAGCACCCAAATGCTGGCCCGCGCCAAGGTTAACCTTTGTTTACATGTGACCGGAAAAACCGCTGATGGTTATCACCTGCTGGATAGTCTGGTGGTGTTTCCGAATGTCGGAGACGTTATTTCGGTCACCCCTGCTGACAGGCTAAGCCTGCAAATCGACGGGCCGTTTGCAAGCGGGCTTTCCGGTTCGGATAACATTGTGATTGATGCAGCAAAAACCTTTGAAAATACGCGCGGCGCGGCGATCAAGTTAACCAAAAACCTGCCGGTGGCCAGCGGTATTGGCGGGGGTTCCAGCGACGCAGCCACAACCTTGCACCTGTTGGCTGCTCATTGGGAGGTTGCCTTGCCAAATGCGGGCAAAATCTTGGCTTTGGGTGCGGATGTGCCGGTTTGCATGCTTGCCAAGGCCCAACATATGCAAGGTATTGGCGAAGTTTTGGCGCCGGTTCCAGACCTGCCGGATTTTGCAATTCTGTTGGTAAACCCCGGGGTTGCTATTGCAACAAAACAGGTTTTTTCGGGATTGGCTGAAAAGATGAATGCTCCGATGGCTGCGCCAAAAAGCATTGCTGGTTTTGAGCGGTTGTGTGATTACTTAAAGGCGCAGCGCAATGATTTGCAAAGTGCTGCAATGCAAATTGAACCGGAAATATCCCATGTTATAAAGGCTTTACAGCGAAATACGGATTGCAGGATGGCCCGAATGTCAGGCTCTGGCGCAACCTGTTTTGGCCTGTTCGAAACCCTGCAACAGGCGCAAAATGCAGCCGAAAAAATTAACACAAGCAACCCGGGCTGGTGGGTACGATCAGCAATGGTTTAATGTTAAACTATACGTGAAACCACAAAATCTGCCAGCGCTGCCAACGTGGTTTTAAGCGGGCTTTCAGGCAGAGGCGCAAGCGCGGATTTTGCTTTTCCAGCCCATGCCAGTGCTTTGGATTTGGTCATTTCCAGACAGTCATGTTTTTGTAAAATTGCCATGGCATGGCTAAGGTCACCATCATTCTGATTGCCTTTTTCGATGGTCCTGACCCAAAAATCCCGCTCCTCAGCATCGGCTTTTGCAACTGCCAGAATCACCGGTAAAGTCAGCTTGCGTTCGCGAAAATCATCACCGGTGTTTTTACCCAATGAGGCACTGGCCCCGCCATAGTCCAGCAGGTCGTCAACGATTTGAAAACTTATGCCCAGCGCGTCGCCATAATCACGCAAAGCATCGACATGGGATTCGGGCGCATTGGCAATCACCGCGCCTACTTCGGTGGCCGCAGCAAAAAGCGCAGCGGTTTTGCCGCGAATAACCTGAAAATATGTCGCCTCGGATGTCGCAAGATTCTGGGCAACGCTAAGCTGCAGCACCTCGCCCTCGGCAATCACCGCTGACGCGTTCGCTAGAATATCAAGCACCCGTAAACTGCCGGTTTCGACCATCAGCTGGAAAGACCGTGAAAACAGGTAATCACCCACCAAAACGCTTGATTTATTATCCCAAAGCAGGTTTGCGGTCGGGCGTCCGCGCCGCTGGTTGCTTTCGTCAACCACGTCGTCATGCAGCAATGTGGCGGTGTGAATAAATTCTACCGTTGCTGCAAGTTTTACGTCATCCGTGCCCTGATATCCGCAAATTTTCGCCGCCGCCAAGGTTAACAAAGGCCGCAGACGCTTGCCCCCGGCCTCGACCAGATGGGCGGTCACCTCGGGAATACGCGGCGCGTGTTCGCTGACCATGCGGGTGCGGATCAATGTGTTCACAGCCGCCATTTCTGACGCCAGTTCGGCCTGTAACTGTTCAAATGGTCCGGTTTTTGCCATTATCTGCCCCAAAATCAATATCATTGCTCGACGCTGCATTATTTGCCCGATAATCTGCTGGAATGAAAGAGATATTGCGCACCAATGACCCGACTTTGATCGCTTTTGCCAGCGCCATGCTAAAAGGCGAGGGCGTGGCGTTTTTTATTCTGGATCAAAATATGTCAATTATGGAAGGCTCGACCGGCGCGATTCCAACCCGAATGATGGTGGCAGACCAGGATACTTTTCGGGCCAATGCGATATTAAAAGACAATGATATCGAAACCGGCCTGTCCGCATGAGTTTTTTGCAAAAAGACCTGAGCCAGGATGGGTTCTTTGATGGGAAGTTGAAATTCTGGCAACCAAAACAAGGGTATAGGGCCGCCACAGATTCGGTATATCTGGCAGCAGCCGTGCCAGCTGTGGCTGGCCAGTCGGTATTGGAACTGGGCTGCGGCGCCGGGGTTGCTTTGGGCTGCCTTTGTCAGCGGGTTTCGGGTCTGGATGCCGTCGGGTTGGAAATCCAGACTGAATATCTGGAGCTGGCAAAACGGAATTTTTGCGAAAACGGGTTGGCTGTTGAGGTTTTTGAAGGCGACTTAGTCGAGATGCCTAAAATTTTACGTATGAAAAATTTTGATCATGTGATCGCGAATCCACCGTTTTTCAGCGAATATTCCCATACTGCACCGGCGGATTCAGGCAAGGTTCTGGCCCATATGGCAGGGCCGAAAACTACCGCAAACTGGGTTAATGCTGCGATAAAAAGGTTAAAGCCCGGCGGTGTTTTAACCATGGTTCACCGGGTAGATTCTTTGCAGGATATTTTTCTTGCTGTTGGAAATAAAGCTGGCGATATTAAGGTGTTACCGATTGCATCTAGGGTTGGAAATCCGGCGCGCAGGGTGATTTTCCAGGTTAAAAAAGGCGCGCTTGGGCCGATGAATTTGCTGGCCCCGCTGATTGTGCATACCGGCGCGCACCACGGCGATGCGGATGACGGGTATTCACCACTGACCGCAGCGATATTGCGGCAGGGCGCGGCGCTTCGGCTCGGCTAATTTTTGCCTAAAATAAGCGTGACAGGTTGAAATTATTGTGGTGAGATATTTTCTATAGAGTGAACCCAACAAAAGGAACGCCCCATGAACCTAAATTCCCGTTTGAATGAACTGCAAAAAAAACACGCAAATCTGGCCCAACAAATCGAAGCCGACCAACGCAGACCGGGAATTGATGATCTTGAAATTGGCGAATTGAAACGGGAAAAGCTCCGGTTAAAAGAGGAAATTGTGCGGGTGTCGTCACAGGTTTAGCTGGCCGACATTTTTTCAGCGCGTGCTTTTGTCATGCGTTGAAAATATTGTGCGAAAATCTTGCCCCATTCTGCATCATTGACCGGTGTGCCAATCCGCGCCAATCCGGCGGCCAGAACATCCGCAGGCACGATTTTTGATAGTCGCTCTTTGCTGATTTGCTGCAAAAAATCCGCAGATATTTCCGGGTGGGATTGCACCGTTAATGCATCGGGGAAATCGGTGTCTCCGTATAGCATTGCAGCATAATTACAAAAATCAGAGCTGGAAAAAACCGTTGCACTTGCGGGCAGTTGCTGAATTTGGTCTTGATGAATGGCATGTGAGCAATACTCGGATGTCAGGTCTTGCATCCAGTCTGGCTTGTTTGAAACGGAGTATTTTTGCGGACCAACCCCCCATCCTTTGTTCGATTTATGCACTTTTCCACCCATCGCTTGAGCGATAATCTGGTGGCCAAAGCATACGCCAACAAGTGGAATTTTATCGCCAAAGCACTGATGGATAAATATTTCAAGCGGCTCGATCCATATAACATCATCATAAGCGCCGTGCCTTGATCCGGTAATCAGCCAGCCATCCGCCGCGTCGGGGCTGCCAAGGGTTTCACCTGAAACAACACTTTTGGTGAAAAACCTTGCATAGGGCATAGATTTTCCGATCAAGGATGCAAACATATCCGGATAGCTGCCAAATTCAGCGGCAAGCGTTTCTGATGGTTTACCGGTTTCAATAATGCCTATTTTCAATCTGTTTACCTGTCATACCAAGGGATAATGAATATTGACCCTACTTAGCGAAAACATTTTCACAATGCAAAAAATAGACACAACATTTTTGCTGTGCCTATTCAGAAAGCCCGTGCGTTATTTGTTAAACGAAAAACTGCCCGCCATTTGCCGAAATGGTTGATCCGGTGATAAAGCCCGCGTCATCAGAGGCCAAAAACACCACGCAGCGCGCAATTTCTTCGGGTTCTCCCAGTCGGCCAACCGGAATTTGCGGGATAATCCGCTCGTTCAAGACTTTTTCTGGAATGGCACGCACCATTTCCGTGCCGATGTAACCGGGGCAAACCGCATTAACGGTAATGCCGACAAACGCGCCCTCTTGCGCCAATGCTTTGGTCAGGCCCAGATCGCCAGCCTTGGAGGCCGAATAATTTGTCTGGCCCATCTGGCCTTTTTGGCCATTAATTGACGAAATATTAATAACACGGCCAAATTTACGGGCGCGCATGCCCGGCCAAATTGGGTGGGTCATGTTAAAAACGCCGTTCAGATTGGTGTCGATCACCTCGTTCCAAGCCTCGCGGGTCATTTTATGGAACATGCCGTCGCGGGTAATGCCGGCATTATTGACCAAAACCTCAATCGGCCCCAGATCTGATTCAACCTGTGCAATGCCAGCCGCGCAAGCATCATAATCTGCCACCGACCATTTATAGGCCGGAATGCCGGTTTTTGCAGTGAACTTTTCAGCCGCTTCGACATTGCCGGCATAGCTGGCTGCCACGGAATAACCGGCGTTTTTTAGTGCGATCGAAATCGCCGCGCCAATGCCACGGGTTCCGCCGGTTACCAATGCTATTCTTGTCATAATTTTTTCCTTTTTCTAAATTCAGTCGCGGGCAACGCACATCGCAACGCCCATACCGCCGCCGATACACAATGTTGCCAGACCTTTTTTGGCGTTGCGCCGCTGCATTTCAAACAATAAGGTATTCAAAATTCGGGCACCGGACGCGCCGATCGGGTGGCCAATGGCAATGGCGCCGCCATTCACGTTAACAATTTCAGGGTCCCAGCCCATATCTTTGTTCACCGCACAGGCCTGCGCGGCAAAGGCCTCGTTTGCTTCAACCAAATCGAGGTCCGAGGCCTTCCAACCGGCTTTTTCCAGTGCTTTTCGGGATGCAAAAATCGGCCCGACCCCCATGATTGACGGGTCAAGCCCCACGGTCGCATGCGAAACAATCCGCGCCATAGGTGTGATTCCGCGTTTCTCGGCATTTTTTGCGCTCATCAACAAGGTCATGGCCGCGCCGTCATTCAGCCCTGATGCATTGGCGGCGGTCACGGTGCCGTCCTTGGCAAATGCGGGTCGGAGCTTTTGCATGCTTTCAATGGTTGCGCTGTGGCGAATATATTCATCCGCATCAACAACTATATCACCGCGACGGTTTTTAACGGTAAATGCAGCGATTTCGTCGGCAAATTTACCGGCGTTTTGTGCTGCTTCGGCTTTGTTTTGTGAATTTACTGCAAAAATATCCTGCATTTCGCGGCTGATTTCCCACTGCTCAGCCACGTTTTCAGCGGTGGTTCCCATGTGATAGCCGTTAAAAGCGTCCCATAATCCATCACGAATCATCGAATCGATAAACTGCATATCTCCCATTTTCTGACCAGCGCGCAGATGCGCCACATGGGGCGACAGGCTCATGCTTTCCTGACCGCCAGCAACGATAATTTCCGCATCCCCAAGCATGATTTGTTGGGCACCTAGCGCAACGGTCCGCAAGCCCGAACCGCAAACCTGATTAATGCTCCATGCTGATGCTTGTTTTGAGAGGCCTGCATTAATATGGGCCTGGCGGGCCGGGTTCTGGCCCTGACCTGCGGTTAAAACCTGACCAAGAATGGTTTCGAAAACCTCTGATGGGTCAATTCCGGCGCGTTCAACAACCGCGCGAATTGCAGCCGCGCCCAGATCATGCGCGGGTGTGTTTTTGAACGCTCCGAGAAAACTGCCAACAGGGGTTCGGGCAGCCGAGGCAATCACAATATTGGTCATACGGGGGTTCCTTGAATGATTCGGATTATGTTGCATTGCAGCGTAAATCGGAAATTTTCAAAAGTCATCAATTAGTTTATTGGTGGCATATCTGCATGTTTCAGCAAAAAATTTGCAATTGGCAAAATCACCTGTTCCCGGGATTTAGAACCGACAATCATGCCTACATGGCCGGTATCGGGCTGAATAAGGGCGGCGTTTCTGACTTGTTCTGGCAAGGCCAGCGTCGCCTCTGGCGGGGCGATTGTGTCAGACTTTCCACAGGCAAACATGCCGGGAATAGTGATTTTTTTGGCGTCAATTCGGGTATCATTGATACGCCATTTCCCGTTCATGATCTGGTTTTGAATATGCCACTTCACCAAAAGACCATCGGCCGCTGGCCCTGTCAGGGGCAGGCCGTCATTTAACCAATCTTCAATAGCAACAAATTGTTGGGCGGTGTTTGACAGCGGGTCCATTTGGTTAAACCGCAGAAATTTGGATTGAAACTGGTTGGGGTTAATTGCTGCAAACAGGGATTGCAAAAAAACAAAAGGCAGATTGCCAAAAGCCTGGGATAGGTTTTGGATCAGGGTTCGCAGGTTTTGGCCATTATCTGCGTTAGCAATTTGTTGCAACAAAAGCCGGTTTCCGGTTGGATTTGAAAAATCCCACGGTGCGCCAATAGTTGCCAATGCATTGATTTTATTTGATAATAAAGACATCGAGGCTGCGATTGTTCCGCCCATGCAATACCCCAGAACGCCTGTTTTCACCCCTGAAATTTGATGAATTTCATTCAGCGCAGGCATGGCGCGTAACTGGATATAATCGTTAAGGTCAAACTCGGATTCCGCCATTTCTGGCGTGCCCCAATCCAGTAAATAGGGCCGCAGCCCAGTTGCAGCCAGCATCTGCATCAGTGAGTTTTCTGGTGATAAATCAAGAATATAAGGTTTATTAACCAACGAAGGGATCACCAGAACCGGCGGGGCAGGGATGGTTTTCGACGCCCCCCCATAATCCAACAACCGAGAGCTACCGGATTGCCAAACCACAGGTGGGTCGGAATTTTGGCGGTGAAAGGGGTGCTGTTGCCATGTCTTTAGTGCATCAAGAATTTCACGCATTTTTTCAAGATTGCTTTTGAATGCAGCCACCGGATCAGCGGCATGGGCCGCAAGCATTTCTTGCTGCATATTTATAAGTGTTGCGCCTAAATGAAACGCCAGCGGGCTGGGCAGGCCGTGCCGTTTTTCAAAACTGGTTTCGACTTTCATTTGGCAGGCCCTAGAATGTTTTTGCCTGTTTAACACATGGTCTGGCTTCGCAAATGCGAAATTTGCGTTGCAGTTGCGAAAAAGAATAGTAATCTGCAACTATTCCAACATTTGAGGCGCAAACATGGCCACGCAGAATTCCGTTAAACCGATTATTATCAAGAAATACGCGAATCGGCGGCTTTATAATACCGAAAAATCCAGCTATGTGACGCTGGACGATTTGGCGCAAATGGTGCGGGATGGTCAGGATTTTGAAGTCAAAGACGCCAAATCCGGTGATGATATTACCCGATCAGTGTTGACCCAGATTATTTTTGAAGAAGAATCCAAGGGTCAAAATCTGTTGCCAATTAAATTTTTGCGCCAACTTATCGGCTTTTATGGCGATTCTCTGGAGGGTTTTGTGCCCGGATATCTGGAAGAATCCATGGAGTCTTTTTCGCAAAATCAGGATCAATTGCGCGAGCAGGTGCATTCGGCAATTTCTGCCAATCCCTTGATGTTGAATTTCGATTCCATGACTCGGGGCAATATGGAGTGGATGGAAAATGCGGTGAAAATGTTTTCACCGTTTGCCGCCAATCAAAAGCCCCGTGAAACACCGGAATCTGAGGCTGAAAAAAATTCCGAACTGGATGCGCTTAAGGCACAGCTTGCGGAAATGCAGGCCCAACTGGCAAAACTTGCCAGTGGATCATGAGCTTTGGGCAAAAGGTGCCAATTGACCGTTAGTATTCAAGCAGATCGGCATTTTTGCTGAACGGCCATAATAATAGCCCTGCATGGCATCAATGCCCAATTGTTGAACCATGGCTGATTCAGCGGCCGTTTCGATAAATTCAGCCACCGTATACATATCAAAATGCCGGCAGATTTTAACCATGGCTTCGACCAGAACCTGATTATCGCGGTTTTGGTCAATGCCGGTGATGAATTGGCCATCAATTTTGACCATATCGAATTTGAACTGGCGAAAATGCGAAAAGGCAGTGCTGCCTGCGCCAAAATCATCAATGGCAAAGCTACAGCCGATATTATGGACAAATTCCATGAACTGAACCGTGGAATCAGGGTTATCCATGGTGCCGGATTCGGTGATTTCAACAATTAGCCTATCCGCAGTTGTGGGGTTATCACGGGTGTTGCGTTCCAGAATCCCCATCCATTCGGCATCATTTATCGAATTCGGAGACATATTAACCGAAAGCCGTTGGCGCGGGTCAGCCTGCAACATATCAAGGGTTTTCTGCAAAGCAATCCGGTCAAGTGCTTGAACGAGCGAGGTATTTTCGACCGCTGGAATGAAATCACCGGCGGCAATTGTCTGCCCTTCCCGGTTGCGAATACGGATCAACCCTTCGTGAAAGGCAATTAGCGGCCTTGTGCCGGAACGCACCACCGGCTGAAACGCCAGCCCGACCCGCCCTTCGGCAATGGCCGAATTCACCATGGCGCGGATGGCTTTGGTTTTCAGGTCCGGCTCGGCTGCCATAAGTTGGAATTCATCATGAATGGCAGGCATCGGGACTCTCCACAGAAACATTTCACAACCCTAAGGTTACCCATAAAGGTTAACAGAACGTAAACTTTCGCTAATTGTTCTAAAAATGTTCTTATTATTTTCGGTGATTTTTAGGTAATTTCGATTTTCATCAACCAAAAGCTAATAATTGCTTAATTTTCCATAACAATTATAGCACGAATAATTGCCAATGCCGAATCAGAAACCCAGTCGGCACCGCCGGTTAGCCGGGCGATTTCCTGGCCCTCGCGGTTCAGAATCACGGTCAAAGGCAGGCCGAGCGCGCCAAAGCGGGCGCCAAGTGTGCCGCGCGGGTCTAGCAAAATCGGCAGATTATGCACCCCTGCTTCCTCGTTGAAACGCTCAATCCCTGCCAGCCGGTTGCGGCCGGTGGCAATGGCCATCACCTGAAAATCATCGCCCCCCAGCAAGGTTTGCAATTCAGACAGGGCCGGCATTTCTTCGCGACACGGTGCGCACCATGTTGCCCAGAAATTCACCACCCGGATTTTACCATCGCTATCGGACAGAAAATGTTCGTTGCCGGCAGGGTCGGTAAAGGAAATTGTCACCGGGTCTTCGGCCTCGGTCAGGATTTTCAGTTTCCGCATTTGGCCAGCTCGCATGTCCATCAGTTCAACCCGCATTTCGGGGCTGATGGTTTGTGCAGCGACAGGGTTTGCGCCCAGCGCCAAGGCGGCGTATAGCAAGGCTGGAAAAAGGGCGGACGGTTTCATCGGATGCTCCTGCATAAAATTCGGGGTCACTATGACAATATCGGGCAAAAAGACATCAAATGCAATGTGGGGCGGGCGGTTCGCTGCCGGGCCGGATGCAATAATGGAGGCGATAAATGCCTCTATCGGTTTTGACAAACGTATGGCCGAGCAGGACATAGAGGGTTCCCGCGCCCACGCGGCGATGCTGGCTGCCTGTGGTATTATTACCTCTAAAGATGCAGATGCCATTGAGAAAGGCCTGCTCACGATATTGTCAGAGATTGAGCGCGGTGAATTCCCGTTTTCCGTGGCATTGGAAGACATCCACATGAATATCGAATCGCGCCTGACCGATTTGATCGGCGAACCGGCGGGGCGGTTGCACACGGCGCGGTCAAGAAATGACCAAGTGGCAACCGATTTCAAGCTGTGGGTGCGTGACCAGTTTGATGCCTGTATCACGGCGCTCGATGCATTGATGCATGCATTTCTGGGGCAGGCCGAGGCTGGTGTAAATGTTGTAATGCCCGGGTTTACACATTTACAAGTCGCCCAGCCGGTGACTTGGGGCCATCATATGCTGGCCTATGTGGAGATGTTCGCGCGCGATAAATCCCGCATGATTGATGCACGGGCGCGCATGAACACCTCGCCGCTTGGCGCGGCGGCATTGGCGGGCACTTCGTTTCCGATTGATCGGGATATGACCAGCAAAGCCCTCGGGTTTGACCGCCCTGCTGCCAATTCGCTGGATGCGGTGTCTGACCGGGATTTTGCGCTGGATTTTCTGTCGGCGGCGTCTATTTGTGCCACGCACCTGTCGCGCATGGCCGAGGAACTGGTGATCTGGTCTTCTGCCCAGTTCAAATTTGTGACCATATCCGACCGGTTTTCCACCGGTTCTTCTATTATGCCACAAAAGAAAAACCCTGACGCGGCTGAATTGATCCGCGCCAAGGTTGGCCGCATAAACGGATCTTTGATTGCGCTGCTGACCATCATGAAAGGCCTGCCGCTGGCCTATTCCAAAGACATGCAGGAAGATAAGGAACAGGTGTTTGATGCTGCCGACAGCCTGATGCTGGCCTTGGCGGCGATGACCGGCATGGTGCAGGATATGCGTCCCAATGAGCCAGAGCTGCGCGCGGCGGCGGCCACCGGATTTTCAACCGCCACCGATTTGGCGGATTGGCTGGTGCGCGCACTGGATATGCCGTTTCGCAACGCCCATCATGTTACCGGCGCATTGGTTAAAATGGCCGAAGACCAAGGCTGTGATCTGCACGAATTAACGCTGGCACAGATGCAAACGGTGGAAAACGCCATCACCGATGCGGTTTTCGAAGTGCTGGGGGTGGATAATTCGGTTGCCAGCCGCACCAGTTTTGGCGGCACCGCACCGCAAAATGTTACCCGGCAAATCAAACACTGGCAGAAAGAATTATCATGAAATTTACTCTAATTTTAGTGTTTGTTAGTATTTCCTTAACTATCTCCGGTTGTGGTGTGAAGGGCGACCCTTTGCCATTTGCCAAGGCCGCTTCACGTTAGTAATCGCCCAAAACGGGCGAGATCCGGAGATTTCATGACATATACCACCCGCCGCAAGCTTTTTGCGTTTGCTATTGCTGCCGTTTGTGCAGTTTCAACCCCGATTAAAGCTCAGGATACCACACTACGCGGGCCGGTTATCCTGACCATAAGCGGTGATGTAGATGCCGCATCGCGCGGGGCTGTTACCGAGGATTACGACAAGTTTTTTGTCTTTAACGAGGTTGAATTCCAATCGGCTGCCCAATTCGATTTTGCCGCGCTTAAATCGCTGGATACGGTGACTATTACCACCGATTTCCCGATGGGTGGCGAAATGCATGAATTTGAAGGCCCGACTTTGGCAAGTGTGCTGGATGCGGCAGGTATTCATGCCAATGATGATTCTCTGGTGACCATGCGGGCCCTGGATGGCTATGCGATCGAGGTCAGTTATAAAGAATTGATAGATGCGGGCGCGGTGGTTGCCTATCGCCGTGACGGTGCGTTTTTTGCCATTGGTGATTTTGGCCCGACAAAGATTGTTTTTCCGCGCAGTGATCGTGCGGATCTGGCTGAAATGAATGATGATTGGTGGATATGGTCAATTTACCACATTAATGTGGAATAACTTGAACCTGCCAGCCGGTCGCGATAGGGGTTTGGGCAGCCCTTTCTAGGTAAAAAAATGTCGCGACCAAGAATAACCTATCTGATCCTTGCAATCATCGGTGCTGTTGCGCCGGTGATTTTTGTTGCGGGCTGGCAGCCGGCGCAGATGTTGCTATCACCAAGCTGGAATCATGGTATTGCATTGCTGGCTTTGACGGGGTTTGCGGGTAATGAATGTGTGGCGCGAAAATATTATCTGCCGCTTGTTGCTTTGCCGGTTGCGGTGGTATTCGGCCTTGGTGCCGGTTTGCCGCTTTACCTTTTTCTTCGCTCCCGACCACTGGACTGACTATGGATCATTTTATTTACAAAACCGGCGTGCTGCACGCCGAAGACGTTGCCATTCCCGAAATCGCCGCAGCGGTTGGCAGCCCGTTTTATGTGTATTCTACCGCAACTTTGCAGCGCCATTATCAGGTATTTGAGGATGCGTTAAAGGGCATGGATCATCTGATTTGTTACGCCATGAAAGCCAATTCCAATCAGGCTGTGCTGAAAATAATGGCTGATATGGGCGCGGGCATGGATGTGGTTTCGGGGGGCGAATATGCCCGGGCGATTGCCGCTGGTGTGTCGCCGGATAAGATCGTTTTTTCCGGTGTTGGCAAAACTGCCGGGGAAATGGAAATGGCGCTGCAAGGCGGCATTCGGCAATTCAATGTTGAAAGCGAACCGGAATTGCTGGTGCTTGGCGCGGTTGCTACGCGAATGGGCAAGCTGGCCAATATTACCTTGCGGGTAAACCCCGATGTTGACGCCAAAACCCATGCCAAAATCGCCACGGGTAAATCCGATAATAAATTCGGCATTCCCATGGTCAAAGCCCGCGAAGCCTATGCGCAGGCCGCCAGCCTTTCGGGCATTAAGGTGGTGGGCATTGATGTGCATATCGGCTCTCAACTAACTGATCTGGCGCCTTACGAGGCTGCTTTTACAAAGGTTGCGGAGCTGACCGAGCAATTGCGGGGTGATGGTCATAATATCACCCGCCTTGATCTGGGCGGCGGGCTTGGCATTCCTTATCAGCGCGATAATTCGGCACCGCCTTTGCCTATCGAATATGGCGAGGTGATCCGCCGCACGGTTGGCCATCTGGGTTGCGAAATAGAAATCGAACCGGGGCGGCTGATTGCCGGCAATGCGGGGCTGATGGTATCCTCGGTTATCTATGTAAAACAGGGGGCGGAACGTAAATTTTTGATCATTGATGCCGCCATGAATGACCTGATCCGGCCTGCCATGTATGAGGCTTATCACGATATTATTCCGGTGATCGAACCCGCAGCAGGCATTGAACCGCAGCCCATTGATATTGTCGGGCCGGTTTGCGAATCCGGTGATACATTTGCCACGCAACGCCTGATGCCGGAATTGAAATCCGATGATCTGGTGGCGTTTCGTTCGGCGGGTGCATACGGCGCGGTGATGGCCTCGGAATACAATTCGCGCCCGCTGATCCCCGAGGTTCTGGTTTCGGGTGATCAATTTGCCGTGGTTCGGCCACGTCCGACCTATGCGGATATGATTTCACGCGATATAACCCCCCCATGGATGTAAAAACCGGAGCCAAGCCATGAGCCCCTACGGAGATAAATTTCAACCAGATTTCCGCGACCCGATATTGGGGTTAAGGTGGCAGGTTGGCCTGACAAAACTGGCCATGACGCTCGAATCGGCAATGCAGGCGTTTTGGCCGCTGGTCAGTCTGGTTTTGTTTACCTATGGCTTTGTTGCATTGGGCGGGCTGGCAGTTATCCCGACCCTTGCAGCGCAAGGCCTGTTGGCGGTTTTTGGCATCGGGATGGTCTGGTTTCTGGTTTCGGGGCTGCGCCGGTTTCGCTTGCCCGATGATAAAACAGCATTGGCGCGGCTGGATCAGGGGCTGAAAAACAGCCCGATTGCCGCATTGCAGGATCAACCGGCATTAAATCCCGATGATCCGGTCACCAAAGCCCTGTGGCAAGAACACATTGACCAAATGCGCGCTGCGGCCATGCAGGCCCGCACCAGCCCCCCCGAACCGCAACTGGCAGGGCGCGACCCGACCGGTTTGCGCCTTATGGCAATTATTGTGGCGATTGTAGCGATTTCTTTTGCGCCAAAACCCGATCTAAACACAATTATTGCCGCTGCAACCGGCGAATCGGCCATCCCGTCCGGCCCCAGTTTTGCGATCGAGGCATGGGCAACCCCGCCCGCCTATACCGGCAAACCCGCGCTTTACCTGACCGAGATTGCGTTGAATAGCGAAATCAAACTACCGGTTGGTAGTGAAATTACCCTGCGTTTTTACGGGGATGCCAGCTTTGCCCTGACCGAGAACATAAGCGGGGCCACAACCGTGCTGCCGCAAAAAACCGAAGATATGCCGGTGCGAGATGTGCAATTCAGCGCACTGGAAAACGGCCAGATCACCTTGAAAAACGGCGATGATATTCTGGGTCAGTGGCAGGTGGTGATCATCCCTGATCTGCCGCCAACCTTGCAGGTGCCTGACGGGGTCGAAAAAACCGGCGCGGGCGTGATGGAACTGGCCTATCTGGCGCAGGATGATTACGGCATTGATTCCGCAAGGCTGGTGATAACCCCTGATCTTTCACGGGTGGATCGACGCTATGGCTTGCGGCCCGATCCGATTATGCCCGATGCATATATCCGCGATCTGCCGATGCCTTTTTCCAATGACCGAACCAAAGTCAAAGATACTTACGCCGAGGATTTTTCCCCTGACCTTTGGGCGCATTTGCCGGTGGATATAACGCTGGAGGTCACGGATGGTTCCGGCCAAACCGCCATTGTGGTGCTGGCCCCGCAAAATCTGCCGGCGCGCAGCTTTTTTGATCCGCTGGCGGCGGGCATTGCTGAATCCCGCCGTGATTTGCTGTGGTCGGCTGAAAATGATCTGCGGGTTTCGCAGGTGTTGCGCGCCATGACCCATAAACCGGAAGAGGGGCTGTTTCCGTCCAGCTCCAGCTATTTGCTGACCCGCAGCACCATTCGCCGCATGGGGTATCAGATGGAAGACGGGTTTGATGAGGGTGAGCGCGCGGAAATAACCGAATTGCTATGGCTGATTGCCACCCTGATCGAAGACGGAGACCTGTCGGGGGCCGAGGCGCGTTTGCGTCGCGCGCAGGAACGGCTGGCGCAAGGGTTGGAAAACGGCGCAAACGATGAAGAAATGGCCGAGCTGATGGACGAGCTACGCGAGGCCACCGATGAATATCTGCAACAATTGGCCCAAGAAGCAGGCCCCCCCGAGGAACCGCAACCGGGGCAGGAAACCCGCACCATGACCATGGACCAGTTGCAGCAAATGCTGGACCGGTTGCAAGAACTGACCGAAAACGGCCAAACCGAAGAAGCCCGGCAAATGCTGGAACAATTGCGCGAGTTTATGGAAAATATGCAGGTCACCAACCAGCAGCCCCAGCCCGGCCAAGGCGGGCAGGAACAGCAAAACCTGCAAGATTCGCTGGAACAACAACAGCAATTATCCGACGAGGCATTCCAGCAATTGCAACAACAACTGGAACAAGGCCAAGATCAGGATGGCGAGGCACTGGCCGAACGCCAAGAGGCCTTGCGCCAGTTTCTCGATGATATGCGCGGTCAATCCGACAGCGACGAAGCCAATGAAGCCATCGACGAGGCCGAACGTAATATGGGCGAAGCCCGTGACCGGCTGGATGAAGGCGATTTTTCCGGTGCGCTTGATGAACAGGCCGAAGTGATGGAAAACCTGCGCCAAGGTTTGCGGGATTTGCAAAACCGTGAACAGGCGGACCAGTCGGGCGAAGACGGGCAGCAAAGCTCGGAAAATGACCAACGTGACCCGCTGGGCCGACCGATCGGCAGCCAGGGCCGTGTTGACAATGGCGATACCGAGGTTCCCGACCAAAACGCCGAAGACCGCGCCCGGGAGTTAATGGAAGAAATCCGCCGTCGTTCCGGCGATGCGGAACGCCCGGTTGAGGAATTGGATTACCTGCGCCGTTTGCTGGAACGGTTCTAGCCGAATTTGGTCAAAAAATAGCTGGCAAATTTTTTGCGTAGCTGTAGGGGGTGTCATCATTTGAGCCATATCAGGGATGCGGCGAGGTGGATCGCACCCAGAAAAGCAACGGCTGTTTTGTCGTATCTGGTAGCTATTGCCCTGTAATGTTTGAGTTTTTCAAAGAAATTC
>JAKITE010000021.1 GCA_021648225.1 Paracoccaceae bacterium | reverse complement strand
GTCAACAAAGCCATGGAAGCGTTAAAAGAAGAGGGCGCAAAACGTGCGCTGCCGTTGCCGGTAAGCGTACCTTCGCATAGTTCCCTGATGAAACCGGCCGCCGATGAGCTGGCTGAATATTTAAAAACAGTCACCATCAACACACCGAAGATTCAGGTGATCCACAACGTCGATGCCAAATCACACGACGAGCCGGACGCGATTCGCGAGGCACTGGTCAAACAGCTATACAACCCGGTACAGTGGACACATACTATACAAATCATTACCGACGGTGCTGATGTGGTGGTTGAATGTGGCCCCGGCAAAGTACTGGGTGGCCTGACCCGTCGTATCAACAAAGAAGTGAAAAGCTTTTCACTGGACACACCGGCGTCGATGGAAAAATTTCTGGACTCTATGTCGCTTGAAGATTAATTTCGCAGCGACATCATTCGATAATATTAAAAGGTTTAAATGTAAATGAGTAAACAATTAGAAGGCGAAATCGCACTGGTCACCGGTGCCAGCCGGGGCATCGGCAAAGCGATTGCAGAACAGCTGGCGGCGCAGGGCGCAACCGAGATTGGCACCGCGTTAGCCAATAACAACATGCGACTGGTTTATGGCGCGGGCGATATGGGGTTAATGGGCGCGGTTGCGCGCGCGGCACAAAAGGAAAACGGCCAGACATTTGGCGTTATTCCCGAGCATCTTATGGCGCTGGAAGTTGGCAAAAAAGACCTGACTTCCTTGGTTATTACCGAAAATATGCATGAGCGCAAAAAAGTCATGTTTATGAATGCCGATGCAATTGTCACGCTGCCCGGCGGTGCCGGATCCTTGGACGAATTTTTTGAGGTTTTGACATGGCGGCAACTAGGCTTGCATGATAAACTGATTTATTTGCTGAATATCGCTGGATATTGGCAGCCGTTAATTGATCTGATTGATAATGCCATCACACAGGGTTTCGCAGCACCGGAATTTGCCAATAATTTTGAAATACTTAATTCCGTGCCTGAATTGCTTAGCCAACTGAAACATGCAGCAAAATCAAAACGGCGATAGGCTTGGCATTTTGACTTAAAACACCCACAGATTTGCACTGACTAATTCGGTACGATTCGGCTTTGCCAAAGTTGAGCGATCGAGTGAACCCCTGATTACTGGGCTTTTTCTTGACATCAACTTCATAGCTAGGCATGTTTGTAACAAGTTCGACAAGGTTCTTTAATATATTTATTTAACACAACCAATCAATATATGAGACAAATTGCTGGCTACGTTTTAATACAATTTTTAGATGAAATCGGCCCTAATCTTGACTAAATTGGCGATTATTATACAGAAGAGCAATTCTAGTCGATTCCAAATAGGCTTTCGGGTCAGAAACCGTTATGCCTGCGTTATATGCAACCTGTGAAGGACTGAGAACATTGAAAGAGTTTAAAGGCAAAATAATTCTGAACGCCCAGCAGGTTGAAGATGTTGCCGCATGTCTTGTGTCTTTGACACGAAGCGAAGTATTTAATGGAGTGGGTTAGTGTCTATTGTTTTTAACCGCATAAAAAGTAATCTAAATATCCGTCTTTTAGGGGGAATAATGAAAAGACCAGATTTGAAAACATTGCTCTGCACAGCGCTGATCGCTGTGGCACCAGTCGCCATCAACGCGCAGCAGGTAGTTTTGCAATCTTTGGACGGCACAATATCTGTCACTGGTGAATTGACCGAATATGACAGCGAAAATTATGTAATCCGTACCAATATCGGCGAAATGACTATTCCGGTTTCACAAGTCACTTGCATAGGCGCGGATTGTCCTGAAATTACGCCGGATTTTACTGAATTTACCATTTCTGGTGCGCGCAGCCTTGCGCTTAATTTGCTGCCGGATTTGCTTGACGGATTTGGGCGCTCATTAGAATTGGACGTGACCCATCTAACCCAGGCTGATGGCAGCCCAAAGGTTTTGTTTACTGATTTTGATGGAAATGAAGTTGCAGAGATCTCGTTTTTGATGAACGGTTCTACCAGCGGCATCAGTGATCTTGTGACCAGTCAGGCAAGCATTGCGCTGACAACACGGCCAATGCGCCCCGAAGAAGCCTCAGCGATTTCGGCGGCTGGTTTGGGCGATATTTTCGCCCCCGGTCTGGAAAACATTCTGGCGCTGGACGGTTTGGTTATTGTTACCTCAACACAAAACGGCGTGCATATTATTTCTGAAGACCAGATTGCAAAAGTGTTCTCTGGCGAAGTCACCAACTGGTCTGAATTGGGGGGGGATGATGCGCAGATCAATCTTTATGTCCGACCGGAAAACTCCGATACCGGTGCACTGCTTTCCCAATTTGTGCTACGCCCTGTAAGTGCCCGCCTTTCACGCAATGTTATAGAATTGGCCAGTGACAGCGCGGTTTCCGATGCGGTTTCATCGGACCCATACGGCATTGGTTTTACCACCTTTTCCAATGAGCGTTCGGCGCGGTCGATGTCGATTCTGGGGGCTTGTGGTATTCAGTCTCCGGCCAATGATTTCACCATCAAAACCGAAGAATACCCGTTCACCCGCCGCTTATACCTTTACCGGCTGGCGAATAATGTGCCGGTATTGGCCAATAAATTTATCGAATATCTGGACAGTGTCGAAGCACAACGCATTGTTGCTTTCTCGGGGTTTGCCGGACAGGGTGTTGTGGAAGAATCGGTTAACAACCAAGGATTGCGGTTTTTGGCAGCAATGTTGCCAACCGATGCCGAAGCCAGCTTGGCCGAAATTCAAAACATGATGGTAGAGCTGGGCACAGCCCGCCGGTTAACCCTTACCTATCGGTTTGATCAAAATACATCACAGCTCGATAGCCGGTCAAAAGCCGACATCATCCGCCTGGCCCGCGGTATCGAAGACGGGCAAATATCGTCAAGAGAAATTATTCTGATCGGCTTTACCGATTCTGTTGGCGAAGGTGTGGTTAACAAAAGCCTAAGCCTGACACGGGCCGAACAGGTGCGCGAAGCCTTGCTTCTGGAACTCGCATCCGGAAGCTTTGCTGAAGAAAACATACGGGCTGTCGGATACGGAGAGCTGTCACCGCTTAGCTGTGACGCAGGCCTGACAGGCCGTCAAATCAACCAGCGCGTTGAGGTCTGGACCCGTTAGGGCCTAGGGGCAATCAAATTGCAATATATCCTCGCCTAGCCTTTGGCTTACCAAATCTAGGCGAGGGTTTTTTAAGGTTGCTGAGTTCAAGCGTTGGAAAGCCGTTCAGCGACATTTTCCCAATTTACCAGATTATCAAGGAAATTTGACAGGTAAACCGGACGTTTATTGCGAAAATCAATGTAATAGGAATGCTCCCAAACATCACAGCCCAGCAACGTTGTCTGACCAAAGCAAAGCGGGTTAACCCCGTTTTCGGTTTTGGTAACCTTTAATGTGCCATCGGTATCAATCACCAACCAGCACCAGCCTGAACCAAACTGGCCTGCACCCGCAGCACCGAATTCGGTTTTAAAGCTGTCCACCGACCCAAATGCGTCAACAATACGGGTTTCAAGCTCGGATGGCATGCTGCGGCCGTTCGGACCCATCATTTCCCAGAATTGGGCGTGATTCCAATGTTGCGATGCATTGTTGAAAATACCGTTTTGGGCAACCGAACCGGCAACGTAAGTGCCGGTCACGATATCCTCAAGCGATTTGCCTTCCCATTCAGTGTCAGCAATCAATTTATTGCCATTGGTCACATAGGCATTGTGATGCAGGTCATGGTGGAATTCCATGGTTTCGGCGGACATGCCACCGGCTGCCAATGCGTCATGGGCATAGGGTAGGTCTGGAAGTTCAAAAGCCATTTTGCGGCCCCCTCATTTATAAATTTGTGCGTGGGTATTCACGCTTGGGCGCAACATACGCCTAAATGCGAACCGACAAAAGGGCCAAAATGAGACAATCCAACCAACAATGCCGCAGGCATCCCCGAGGCGAAGCCGAGGCCATGACGCTCCTGACCGGCTTTGCCGAAGGCAGTGCCGGGCTGGGCGTATTCACCTGCACCAAAAGAGTTTCCACCGGTTCGCGGTGAATTTGCAAACAAATTAACAGCTTTCCGAGCGGACGGGGGCCTCGCTGCGCTCGGCTGTATCAATCAAATATTGGCAATCCGGTTAGTAGGGCAATTGTTATGATTGCATATGCAATCAGGCGAAATGCTTTTTCATGGGCCGGGTTGAATATTCTGGCACCGATCAGCCCGCCGATCATATAGGCGGGGATCAGTAAGGCGCCGATGATTGCTGCATCAATGCCGATCAAGCCCCGCACCAGAAATGTCAGCATGACGGCGATGTCGGTGATAAACAGGAATAACAGGATTGTGGCGCGTATCTCTGCGATTTTTTTCTGCCCGCCCAGATACAATAATATCACTGGCGGCCCTGCCAGACCGACAAAGCCGCCAAATATACCGCTGACAAATCCGGTAGCCATCGCCAACAATGCTGTGGGCGCGCGCCGATACCGCAGGCCCGACCCAAGCGCAACAAGCGTAACCAAAGCAATGCCCGAAACCAGCCATCGGAACATTTCCGGTTCCAGTCTGGTCAGAAGAAATACTCCTAAGGGGATACCGATTACTCCTGCCAGCCCCAAACGCATGACTTCTTTTGGTTTGGAATCATGAATAGCACGCGGAATCAGCGGCAAGGGGCCGATCATGCCAAACACGATCATGCTGGCAATTGCCGATGCGGGTTCAAGGAACTGCGCAGCAACAGGCAAATAAACCAGCGCCGAGCCAAACCCGCAAAAACCGCGCACGATTGCAGCAAAAAAAACCGCCAAAGCCAGCCAGATCAAGCCGTCTGTTTGCAATATCCGTAATATTTCATCCATCGAAAATTAAATAACCGAGCCGATAAAACAAAGCAATGCGCCCAGCCACCAAAGCCCGACGGTGGTTAATACCTTTAGAATAAAACTGCTGATTTTATTGTTGGCATTCAACCATGCAGAAACCAGCAACATCCCCGGCATAATCATCAATAACCACAGGATGATCAGCAGGGTAATCGCCACCCCAGACACCAAACCGGATGCATTCAACAGCCCCAGCCCAAAGCTGATGCTGCTGGTTACAATGCCGGTTGTGCCAAGCGACCAGTGGCTTTGAATTTCAACTGCCCGCGCCAAGGGCCGTGGTAGCGCAACGGGTAAAGCTGAACCGCAGGATTGACATTTAGTTGCCAGAGGCGCCGCAGGTGTGGCGCAATAATTACAAGATTTTTGCGGCCGCTTCACGCGTCAATATCGGCATATTGCGTTCCCGCTGCTCCGCTGTTTTTATCCCAATCGCGTTTGACGCCAAGACGAAGCAATACAACAGATGCCACAAAAACCGAGCTGTAAGTCCCGATAAGCACACCCCAGATCATCGCGAATGTAAAGCCACGGATTACTTCGCCGCCCAGCACATAAAGCGCGGTAAGGGCCAGCAATGTGGTAACCGAGGTCATGATTGTGCGCGATAATGTCTGGTTGATCGACATATTCAACACTTCTTTCAGATCGGTAGTTTTATAACGGCGCAGGTTTTCGCGCACCCGGTCAAATACCACCACCGTATCATTCAGGGAATAACCCACGATGGTTAGAATGGCGGCAATAATCGACAGGTTGAATTCGATCTGAAAAATCGCAAAAACCCCGATGGTCAGAATAACATCATGCACCAGCGCAACCACCGCGCCCAGTGAGAATTGCCACTCGAACCGCAACCAGATATAAAACAGCACCGCTGATACGGCCAGAACAATGGCCAGAATGCCGGCTTGAATCAGCTCTCCCGATACGACCGGACCGACGCTTTCGGTTTGCGTGAAAATAATGCCATCAATGGTGGCGCTTAACGCTTGCTTAACCGCAATAATCAGATCGTTTTGAATGGCCGGATCATCGCCTTGCAGCTCCATCCGGATCATCACCGAGTTGTTGACGGTTCCGGTTAATTCTGCGCCGGGGTCAAAGACCTCGGTCACTGAAAAATCGCCCAGTTCCAGCCCCGCAAGGGTTTCGCGATAGGTGGCAACGCTGACCGGTTCGGCGGTTTGCGTGCGGATCATCGATCCGCCGCGAAAATCAATGCCGAAATTCAGGCCCATCATAATGGTAAGGGCGATCGAGGCAATGACGGCCAGAGCCGACAGGCTAATAGTAAATTTTGAAAACTTGAAAAAATCAAGCTTGGTATCGGATGGGATCATTTTCAAACGCATGTTCTGGCCCTCACACTTCTATGGTTTTGGGATTGCGCAGCTTGAACCAAGTCGCAATCAACAAGCGGGTGACCCAAATGGCCGTAAATACCGATGTAATAATCCCGAGGCCCAGCGTCACCGCAAAGCCTTTCACAGGTCCGGACCCCATGGCAAACAGAATTACCGCTGCAATCAATGTGGTGACATTGGCATCAATAATCGCCGAAAATGCTTTTTCATAGCCAATTTCAATGGCCCGCGCCGGGCCTTTTGCGGTTTTCAGCTCTTCGCGTATGCGCTCAAACACCAGCACATTTGCATCCACCGCCATGCCCAGCGTTAGCACAATTCCGGCAATGCCGGGCAAGGTTAGTGTGGCACCAATGACGCTTAGCAATCCAAACAGCAACGCGATATTCAAAACCAGCGCCACATTGGCAAAAATGCCGAACAACCCGTAGGAAAGCACCATAAACACCAGCACCCCGACAAAAGCCACCACAGCGGCAACTTTGCCCGCCTGAATGCTATCTGCCCCCAGTTCGGGGCCGGTTGTGCGTTGTTCCAACGTAATAATTTCAGCCGGCAGCGCGCCGGCGCGCAGCAAAATTGCCAGATTTGTGCTTTCCTCGATACCGAAATTACCGGTGATAATGCCCGAACCACCCGGGATATGGGCCTGAATGACCGGTGCGGAAATTACTTCGCCATCCAGCACAATGGCAAACGGATTGCCGATATTGGCGGCTGTATAAGCACCGAATAAACGCGCGCCGGTCGGGTTAAACCTGAAACTGACCGCAGGTCTGCCGTTTTGATCAAAGCTGGGCTGGGCATCCACCAACTGTTCACCCCCCACCACCGGAGACCGCTCAAGGACATAATAACCGCCGCCAACCTCCACGTCTGGCACCAGAACATTACCAATTCCGGGGTTTGCATCGGGATCACTGGTGCGGGTAATCACATGGTTAAAGGTCAGTTTTGCGGTTTTGCCGATCAGGGCCAGCAATTCCTCAGCTGAACCAATGCCGGGCACCTGAATCAATATGCGATCCGCGCCCTGGCGCTGGATGATCGGTTCACGGGTGCCCGATTCATCAACCCGACGCCGGATAATTTCCAAGGACTGCAACATAGTGCGATCATCCGTGGCGGTTTTTTCAGCGTCTGACAGGGTCAGGATAAGTTCATCTCCCTCGGATCTGACCTCAAAATCCCGCGAGCCTGCGCCGGTCAGGGTTACCACCGGTCGGGTCAGGGTTCTGACAGATTCGATCGCCAGCGGCATGGCTTCTTCGTTGCCGATACGCACCCGTAATTCGGAACCTTCTTCGGTAACATTACGCACCGTGCCCACCGCATCGCGGTTATCGCGCAAAATATTGCGCACCTCGGGCCACATGCTATCCAGCCGTTCGCGGTAAACATCCTCGACCTCGACCCGCACCAGTAATTGCACCCCGCCGCGCAGATCCAGCCCCAGATTTACAAGATCAGAGGGCAAAACCGATGGCCAGCCATCACGATCCGCAATCAGTTCCGGCGTTTCAATCACCCCCGGCTGCTCCAATACCGCCACCGCGTCATTGTGTTTTTCAACTGTCGTATAAAAAGCGTTTGGCAAAGCCAGAATGATGCCAAAAGCACAAAGCCCCAGAATCATCAGTTTTTTCCACAGAGGAAAATGCAGCATGGGAATGTTCCTTGAAAAAACGCGCCACTAAGGGCGCGTCAAATATTTATTCGGTTGGTTCGGTTTTGCTTAGCACCGTGGCAATCGTATGCTGGATGACCCGGATTTTAACACCATCGGCAATTTCGACCTCGACCTCGTTACTGTCTTCCTTAACCTTGGTAACCTTGCCCAGAATGCCGCCTTGGGTCACCACCTGATCGCCACGGCGCAAGGATGCGACCATGGCTTTGTGTTCTTTCATCTTTTTCTGCTGGGGCCGGATCATCAGAAAATACATGATTGCAAAGATCAGAACAATTGGCAAAAGCCCGCCAATTCCGCCGCCAAAGCCGCCGCCGGCCGCCTGTGCATATGCTGGTGATGCAAACATAGATATTCCCCTTGGTAATGCGGGAATCCCCGCGAAATGTTAATCTGCGCGAAAACTAATCACCACAGGGGCGTTTAGCAAGGCATAGCGCCGCTTTATTCGGCTTTGTTTTGCCCATTTAGCCGGATAATTTTCAGAACCAGCAAAACCGCAGGCGAAAGATGGAAAGCCAGATCGCCAATGTCGATCCATTGGGTCAGCTCTCCGGCCATCAACATCTGGATTTTTTCAATCGAATGCGGCGGGCTGAACGGGATGATCCCTAAAAAGATCGTCGCGACAATCAGGGTATGCAGCGATATTTTATCCAGTATCGAGACAAGAATTTTCATATTAGCTCCTTGGGCCAGTTTTATGCCATGTAACAGACCGGCGCGCAAAACCCGACAGGGTGACATTGCCGCAGCCCGGACCAGCAGTTTTCAGGGGGGTTACCCCGATTGGTTGGCAATATATTGGCCGGATTCAACGATGGCGGTTTGGCCCGCAATAAAATCCATGCCCAGAATGCTTTTGGCTTTGGCATTTGACACCGCATATTCCCGGCCCAGTTGCGGCACCACGGTTCTGAGGGGTTTATCAAACAATGCCAGAAACCTGATCAACAAGTCCGGCGCTTGCCGCGTCGGGATTTTACGGTCGGGAAAGGCTTGTTTCAGCGCCTTGGTCAGATCACGAAACCAGAACCATTCATTGGCGGCAATAATACGTTCGCCAATGCTGGCATCGGTTTCAAAGGCCTTTATATGGGCTTTGGCCACGTCTTTGACATGCACCACCACCAGACCGCTGCGCGGCACCATCGGGTCTTTGCCCGCCATCAGGCGCTCAATCACCGACAAAGACGCCCCGTGAATATTATCAACCGGCGCGCCCAGCACCATGCCGGGGTTAATCACGGTCAGATCAAGATTATTGGATTTGGCAAATTCCCACGCGGCGCGTTCGGCCAGCGTTTTTGATTTGCCATAAATATTGATCAGGGGCGAATTCACATCGCTCCAGTCCTGTTCATCCAGCCTGGTTTGGCCGGCACGGGGCTGTGTGCCGATAATCGACACCACAGACGAGGTCAAAACCACCCGCCGCACCCCTGCGGCTTTGGCGGCTTTTAACGCACGCAAAGTGCCGTCAACCGCTGGCCGGATCAGGTCATTTTCATCCCGGGGTTCCTCGATCACAAAGGGCGAGGCGGTATGAAACAGCCCGTCCACCCCCATCAGCGCCGCATCCCAACCGGTATCTTTGGTCAGGTCCAGTTGCACAATCTCAAGATTTGCAAGGGTTTCTTCATTCAGATGGCTGGCCATGGCATCGCGCAATTCAACCTCGCGCATAGATGACCGGACCGAGCCGCGCACGCTGTATCCGGCCTGCAAAAGCTGTAAAACAATATGTTTGGCGATATATCCCGACGCGCCTGTGACCAGTATCTTTTTCATAAGCTTCCCCTGTTTTTATAAAGTGTTAACTATGTATGATCCTAAATGGTTCAAGCAGGCGGCAGCGGGAAACAATTGCATCCGCGTAAAGGGCGGATTAAGACCATGGCAAGACATTCACAGCATGATAGATTTCCACCCCCTGCCCCATTTATTTTCAGGTAACCCCGTATGACAAAAACCATCCTTGCCACTGGCGGCGCGGGCTATATCGGCTCTCATATCTGTTACGAATTACTGGCGGCCGGATATCAGGTTGTGGTGCTGGACGATTTTTCAAATTCATCTGCGGAATCCATCAAGCGGGTTGCGCGCCTGACCAATGGCGCACCGGTTCTGATCAAGGGCGATGTGCGGGACGCCGCGATACTGGACCATGTTTTTAGTGAAAACCGCATTGATGCGGTGATCCATCTGGCGGGCGTCAAGGCGGTGGGGGAATCGGTGCAAAATCCGCAGAAATATTACGACATCAATGTTTCGGGCAGCGTTAACCTGTTTGGCTCCATGCAGCGGCACGGGGTTTCGAATGTGGTTTTTTCGTCGTCAGCCACGGTTTACGGTATTCCAGAAATATCGCCTTTGACCGAGGATATGCCGGCCAATCCGCTTAATCCTTATGGCCAAACCAAACTGATGGTCGAAAATATTCTGCGCGACATGACCGCCGCCAACCCGCACTGGCGCTCGCTTTTACTGCGCTATTTCAACCCTGTCGGTGCCCATGCCTCGGGCCAAATCGGTGAGGATCCAAACGGTATTCCCGATAATCTTTTCCCCTATATCGCCATGGTTGCCAATAAAAAGCAGCCGAAACTGAATGTCTTTGGCGATGATTATGACACGGCTGACGGCACCTGTATTCGCGATTATATCCATGTGGTCGATCTGGCCCGTGGCCATGTCAAAGCGGTGGATTACCTGTTGTCGGACCGCGCCACAGATAACAGCGCCGAAATGGTAAATCTCGGCACGGATCAAGGCTCCAGCGTATTTCAGGTTCTCAAAGCATGGGAGGCCGCTTGCGGTTTTGAAATTCCTTACCGGATTGCGCCCCGGCGCGCCGGTGATGCGCCTGCATATTATGCCGATAGCCGCCGCGCCAAGGCCTTGCTGGGCTGGCAGGCAGAATATGATCTGGCCCGCATGTGCGCCGACCATTGGCACTGGCAAAGCAAAAATCCTGACGGCTATGGCAAATGATCTCTTGTAAAATCCGGCTTTCTCCCCAACTTTAGGCGAATAGCTTAAAAGGAATCACACCGTGGTCATTGCCCAGTTTGTTATCATCATCGGCATCTATACATTTATTCTGTTTCGGGTTCCGAATTTACGTCTGGCGGGCGGGATTGTCGCCGCTGCGCTGCTTGGCGGCTTGTCTTATTATATTCTGGCGACAGATCCCGAACCCCGCGCCGAAATGCGGCGTATTGATGTGGTCGATGTTACGCTTTCGGATGTCGAGCTGGAAATCGGCATTCGCACCAGCGAATTATCCGGGCGGGTTATCAATGGCTCGGAAAATTATGACCTGACAGGGGTTTTGCTAACGGTAAAACTGTTTGACTGCCCCGGCGCAGATAGCGACCTGTCGGATTGTTACACAATCGGCGAAGATGACGGCGAGGCACGCGTGACCGTGCCACCCGGGCAATTACGCGATTTCACCGCCAGTTTGCTGTTTATCGGCCTACCCGAGATTACCGGCGAATTCCGCTGGACCCATGAGGTCACCGGCCTTCGCGCGTTGGAGCGGCGCGAATAATTACAACCGCGTAATCTGCCTGCCATCCGCATCAAAGTTTTCGGGTGACAGCCATTTTTGAAACCGGTCGCAAAGCGCGGGCCATTCGCCATCAACAATCGAAAACCACGCGGTATCACGATTGCGGCCCTTAACCACCATGGCTTGGCGAAAAACGCCCTCAAAGGTAAAGCCCAGCCGTTTTGCCGCCGCCATCGACGCCCCGTTGGCAGCATTGCATTTCCATTCATAGCGCCGATAACCAAGGTCAAATACCTGTTGCATCATCAAAAACATAGCCTCGGTAGCAGCGCGGGTTTTTTGTAATTCAGGCGCAAAATAAATATAGCCAACCTCGATACTGCCCTGATCAGGATTAATGCGTAAAAAGCTGGCAAACCCGCAAACCTTGCCGCTGCTTAAATCAGTGATCGCAAAAAACATCGGGTCGGGTTTTGCGCAAACCTTTTGCAAAAATGCGCGGACCTCGCCGATATTTCCAAAGGGACCAACCGGCATATATTGCCAGCCAGCGCCGGTTTTATCTTTGCTGGTTGCATCAAAAATCGCTTGGGCATGGCTGACCATAAGCGGCGACAGCGCCACATATTGGCCCGCCATATTAGCAGGTTCCGGGCGTCGCACCGGCTGCCAACCCTTAACCTGTTGTTCAATATCACGCATTTATACTGGCCTTTGTTATGGAATGGATCAGGCAGAAAATGGCCCCCATCGTCAAGCCAAATAAATTCGGATTTCCTGCCCGCAATGCAGTAATTTCTGCTATACTCGTTCAATATTTTCTTCTTTAGGTTGCTTATTATGTTTTTCAAATCATTCAAGGCGGTTTTTTTAGGCGTTTTTCTAGCAATGGCGCCACAATTTTCAACGGCTCAGGAACAGGTAATTCCCGAACGGCGCAGCATTGCCAGTGAAAACACCGATTTTTATGGCGGCGATATTCGCACCTTGTTAAATACCACAATCGAAATTTGCGAAGCCGCCTGCATTTCAGACCAAAGCTGCGTGGCCTTGACTTTTAACCAGATCAAAAGCTCCTGTTTTTTGAAAAACAGCGTCTCGGAGCGCACCCCGTTTACAGGCGCATTATCGCTGGAAATTCTGGACACAGCAGATTTTCTGCTGGCGCTTGGCAATGAACGCGCAGAATTGCTTTCGTTTTTGCCCGATAGCTATTTGCCCAACGCCACTTTTCGCGCTGCCAATATCGGCCGTCAATATCCGGTGAATGGCGGCAATTTACAGATTATGACCGGCCTGTTTGGTGCAGCCCACGACCGGGGCGATTATCGCCGCGCATTAGAGATCAAGCGCCAAATCCTAAGCTATGATGACAGCGCCGAGGCTTGGCTGGATGTATCAAGGCTGGCACGCACCGAACCCAACCGTTCGCGCAACAACCTGAACCTGGCAACCGATGCGGCGATAAACGCATTTTTGCGCAGCCAAGGGCCGGTTATGCAAGCCGAAATACTGGTTGATCTGGCTGAAATTCTTGAAGATAACCGGCGTGGTCGCCTTGCGATTCCGGCTTTGCGGCTGGCGCAATCCATCGCGCCCGGCACCGGTATTGAAAACCGGCTGGATCGGGTGATCGGCCTGTTCGGGTTTCGAATATTGGACCATCAGGTTGACAATAACGCCACACAGCCGCGTATCTGCATCAATTTCAACGAATCCCTTGTCGAGGTCGGGGTGAATTACGCTGATTTTGTCCGCACAGGGCGCCGTGATTTACCGGTTAACGTTGAAGATAAGCAGCTTTGTGTTGACGGGGTGCAACATGGCGAACGCTATACCCTGACCTTGCGGGCCGGTATGCCCGCCGCCAGTGGCGAGGTGTTGGAAAAGTCTGTTGATCTGTCAATTTATGTGCGTGACCGCGACCCGTCTGTGCGGTTTCTGGGCCGTGCATTTGTTCTGCCCAAAGGCGAAAATGCCGCTATTCCGGTGGTTTCGGTTAATACCGATATTGTTGAATTACGCATCAGTCGCGTTGGCGAACGCAATCTTTTGCCCATGCTGCGCGACGGCTATATCGGCGGCACCATCAATGAATATTCCCAAGACTGGATCGACAACCGTATGGGCGAGGAAATCTGGCAAGGCATTGGCGAGGTGTCCCGGATATTAAACGCCGATACCACCACCGCGCTGCCTTTGGCCGATGCGATAAATGAATTCGAACCGGGTATTTATGTGATGACCGCGCGGGTGCCGGATGTTGGCGAAGCATGGGAAGACGCGGCGACCCAATGGTTTATTGTCACCGATCTTGGCATTGAAACCCTGATGGGGTCCGATGGTTTGCATGTGTTTGTGCGCGGTCTTTCCGATGCGAATGCCATGCAAGGCGTCACTGCACGGCTGATTGCGGTAAACAACCAGGTGCTGGCCGAAATCCCCACCGATGCACAAGGCTATGCCCATTTCAGCGATGGGTATACCCGTGGCACTGGCGGCAATGCGCCGGCCTTGGTGCAGGTGGAAACCGCGTTGGGTGATTTTGCGTTTATCAACCTTGCCGAAGCGGCGCTGGATCTGTCTGACAGGGGGGTGCAGGGGCGTGCTTCTCCGCCACCGATCGACATTTTCATGACCACCGAGCGCGGCGCCTATCGCCCCGGCGAAACGGTTTTCACCACTATTCTGGCACGCGACACACGGGCGGATGCCCTGCTTGGTTTACCGCTAACCGTGGTTGTCACCCGCCCGGACGGGGTGGAATTTACCCGCGAAGTGCTGGCTGATGCCGGTGCTGGCGGGCGCAGTTATCAACTGGAATTACCCAACGGGGCCATGCGCGGCAGCTGGACCATGCGCGTGTATGCCAACCCCGATGATCCGGCATTGAATTCACTACGGTTTCTGGTCGAGGATTTTGTGCCCGAACGCATAGATTTCATCATTGCCGCCGAGGATCGCAGCTTTGCACTGGATGAACCTTTGTTATTGTCGATCGAGGCTGATTATCTATATGGCGCACCCGCCGCTGATCTGGCCGTTGAAGGCGAGGTCGAAATCACCCGCGCCTATGGCGGTTTTACCCGATATCCCGGCTATCGTTTCGGGCTGCGGGATGAACCGTTTATTCAGGGTTACATGGGCATTCAATCTGACACCCTAAGCGATGCCAACGGCATGCTGGCATTAAATGTGACCCTGCCGGAAATGGAACCAACCACCCGGCCTTTGCAATTAACCGCAACCCTGCGTATGGCGGATGGTTCGGGCCGCCCTGTTGAACGCAGCATCACCCGCCCGATACTACCCGATGGCCCGCGTATTGGCATCAAACCATTATTTGACGGCGCGCTGGAGGAATCCGCACTGGCACGGTTTGAAATCATTGCCATAGACCAAAACCTGGACCGCACCGATATGCCCGAGGTCACCTGGACCCTGTCGCGCATTGAGCGCAGCTATCAGTGGTATCGGGTGGACGGCTATTGGAATTGGGAACCGATTTCCAGACGTGAAAGGGTTGCTGACGGGGTGCTTGGCCTGTCGGCTGATGGAATTGCCCGCATCGAAGCGCCGGTTGACTGGGGCCGGTATGAACTGAAAATCAGCAGCAATGGCGTGACTTATACCGCCAGTTCCTATGCGTTCGAGGCCGGATGGTGGGCTGCGGATGCAGGCAGTGACACGCCCGATATTCTTGATATCGGCCTCGATAAATCCATCTATGCCATTGGTGAAACGGCCCGGCTTCGGCTGACGCCGCGTTATGCGGGCAAAGCCCTGATCCGGGTGATCTCGGACCGGCTTATTTCAATGCAGGCCGTGGATGTGGCGCTTGGCGATACTGTGATCGAACTGCCGGTAACCGCCGAATGGGGGGCGGGTGCTTATGTTACGGTTACCTTGATCCGGCCTATGGATGTTGCCGCAGGGCGCAACCCTGCCCGTGCTATCGGCCTGAATTACGCCACGGTTGACCCGGGCAATCGCGCCCTGAAAGCCGGTTTTGACATGCCCGCCGAAATCGCGCCGCGCGGCCCGATGCAGGTAATACTAAATGTCGAAAACGCCAGCGGAGCCACCTTTGCTACCATTGCTGCGGTTGATGTCGGCATTCTGAACCTGACCGGTTTTGAATCCCCCGACCCGCAGGGGCATTATTTTGGCCAACGCAAGCTGGGCATGGAAATGCGTGACCTTTACGGCAGGCTGATTGACGGGCTGCAAGGCACGCCCGGCCTGTTGCGCTCGGGCGGGGATGGCAGCATGGCGCGCAGTAATACACCACCACCAACCCAGGAACTGGTGGCCTATTTCAGCGGGCCTATTTCCGTCGGGCCAGACGGAATTGCCCGCGCCAGCTTTGACATGCCCGAATTCAACGGCACCGTGCGTTTGATGGCGGTTGTCTGGTCTGCAAATGGCATTGGTCAGGCCCAAGCCGATATTCTGGTGCGCGACCCGATTGTGGTTGCAACTGCCCTGCCAAGGTTTCTTGCCCCCGGCGATCAAAGCCGGATTCTGGTTGAAATCGCCCATGCAAAAGGCCCATCCGGACCGGTGGTAATTCAGCTTGAAACCAGCGGCGAAATATTTATTCCGCTGGCACAAAGCACCATCAAAACCACGCTGGACACCGGCCAGAAACGCAGCTTTGCCATTCCAATCACCGCCGGGGCGGCAGGCAATGCCAGCATTACGCTGGTGATGCAACTGCCCGATGGCACGGTGTTGAACAAAACCGAATTGCTGTCCATTCGCGCCAATAACCCAATGGTGGTTACCAATTTGCGGGTGCCTTTGGCGGCCAATGGCGGTGAATTTGTGCTGGATAATGCCATATTTGCCAATCTTGTGCGCGGCACGGGGTCTGCCACGCTAACCATGGGGCCCTTGGCGCGCTTTAACGCGGCACGGCTTTTGCAACAGCTGGATCAATACCCGTATGGCTGCACCGAACAGGTGACCTCGCGCGCCATGCCATTGCTGTATATGGGCGATGTCGCGCAGGCCATGGGGCTGGCGCAAGTTGATAACCTTGACAGCCGCATTGCCGAATCCATTACCGCAGTTCTGGCCAATCAATCCGCACGCGGATCATTCGGGCTTTGGCGGCCTGATCGGGGCGATTTATGGCTGGATGCCTATGTCAGCGATTTCCTTAGCCGTGCCCGCAGCCAAGGCTACGGCGTGCCCGACACCGCTTTTATCTCGGCGCTGGATAACCTGCTTAACCAGATAAATTACGCCCCGGATTTTGAAAATGGCGGGCAAGACATTGCCTATGCGCTGATGGTTCTGGCCCGCGAAGGCAAAGCCAGTATCGGCGATTTACGCTATTATGCCGATACCAAACCCGATGATTTTGCCACGGCGCTGTCTTTGGCGCAGCTTGGCACGGCTTTGGCCTATTACGGTGATCAAAGCCGCGCCGATGCCCTGTTTACCAAAGCCTATAAAAAGATCAGAATACGGGTTGAAAGCGATCTTGCTTTTCGTTCGGATTATGGCTCCAGCTATCGCGATATGGCCGCCATTCTGACCCTGGCCACCGAAGTAGGCAGCACCAGCATTAACCGCGAGGCATTGGCGCGGCGTATTGCCGGAAATGACCGGATTTACACCTCGACCCAAGAAGATATGTGGGTTTTGCTGGCGGCAAATGCACTGGTCAAAGATGCAGATACCGGTAATGTTTTGCTAAATGGCGTGGCCATGGATGGTCCGCCGGTCAGGCGTGTAAATGATGCTGATCTTTCCGGTCCAGCCATGGTTTTTCGCAATAATGGCACGGCGCCTATTGATGCGGTGCTAACCGTTTTGGGCGTGCCCGAAACCGATGAACCGGCCCAAAGCAGCGGTTACCAGATCGAACGCTGGACCTATACATTGGAAGGCGAGCCAGTAGATTTTGACAATATCCAGCAAAATCAACGTCTGGTTGCGATTTTGCGGATCACCCCTGAAACCAACCGCAAAGGCCGCCTTATGGTCGCAGACCCGTTGCCTGCGGGTTTCGAGATCGACAATCCGAACCTGTTACGCTCGGGTGATATTGCCTCGCTGGACTGGTTGAATCTGGATGCGGTATCCGGCCATACCGAATTTCGTGATGACCGGTTTCTGGCAGCGGTGGACTGGAATTCCGGCAATAGCTTTCAACTGGCCTATATCATCCGCGCCATTTCGCCGGGGGTATTCCAACAACCGGCCGCCAGTGTTGAAGACATGTATCGCCCCGAATTGCGCGGACGCACCGATACCCGCCAGATCACGGTGGTTGGTGCAGCCCTGCCATGAAACGGTTAAGGCAATGCATTGGTCTTTGCCTGATTGCGCTGGTGATCGGGGGCTTTGGTTTTGATCGCTGGGTGGCGCGCACCACTTTGCCTTATCTTGCGCTTGAAACCTCGAAAACCGTGCTGGACGCCGACGGAGAATTGCTGCGCGCCTATGCGGTGGCAGACGGGCGCTGGCGATTGCCGGTAACCCTTGACCAGGTTGATCCAAATTACCTGCAAATGCTTGTCACGTTTGAGGATAAACGGTTTTACACCCATAACGGCGTTGACCCGCGCGCCATGTTGCGGGCTTTTTGGCAAGCCGCGTGGAATGGGCGCATTGTGTCGGGCGGCAGCACCCTGACCATGCAGGTGGCACGATTACTGGAGGCTGGCGAAACCGGAAAATGGTCTGGAAAATTACGGCAATTCCGGCTGGCTCTGGCATTGGAGCGGCAATTATCCAAAGACGAAATTCTGAACCTGTATCTGTTGTTGGCCCCGATGGGCGGCAATATCGAAGGGGTGCGCGCCGCCACCCTGACCTATTTTGGCAAAGAACCCAACCGGTTGACCCCGGCGGAATCCGCCCTGCTGGTGGCCCTGCCCCAGGCCCCGACATCGCGCCGCCCCGACCGCTATGCAGATGCTGCACAAATCGCCCGCGACCGGGTTTTGCGCCGTGCAGCAGGCGCAGGGATTTTACCCGAGGATGAAGCCATCGCCGCATTTCGCGAAAATGTGCCAGACAGCCGCATCCGGTTTGCCATTCTGGCCCCGCATCTGTCAGACAGATTGCTGGCCGCGGACCCGGCCACCAATATCTATCACACAACGCTGGACCGCGACCTGCAAGCCAGCATCGAAACCTTGTTGCAATCAGCGGTAAAATCCCAAAGCGACGGGGTTTCAGCCGCGATGATCATTGCCGATCATCAAACCGGCGCAATTCTGGCCTCGGCGGGTTCATCGGGCTTTTTTGATACAAGGCGGCGCGGCTTTATTGATATGACGCAGGCGGTGCGCTCGCCCGGATCAACCCTGAAACCGTTCATCTACGGGTTGGCCTTTGAAAACGGGTTGGCCCATCCCGAAACCATAATTCAGGACCGCCCGATGCAGTTTGGCGGCTATGCGCCGCAGAACTTTGACAAAAGCTTTCGCGGCGCGGTGCATATTCGCACGGCGTTGCAGCTATCGCTGAATATTCCGGCAGTTGCGGTGCTGGATGCGGTTGGCCCCGCGCAATTTCTGGACCGTTTACGCCGCGCCGGTATTAACCCGCAATTGCCGCCGGGCGGCACGCCGGGGCTTGCGATTGCCCTTGGCGGTATTGGCTTAAGCCTGCATGATCTGGTAACGCTTTATGCTGCCTTGGCGCGCGGCGGGGTGCCGGTGACAATTTCACCAACCAACAGCCAAAGCGGCGGTAATCCGGTTATGCTTTCGGGGGCGGCATGGCAAGTTGCCGATATTCTGGCCGACACCCCGCCGCCCAACACTGCCAGCCTGAACCGGATAGCCTATAAAACCGGCACTTCTTACGGGTATCGCGATGCTTGGGCCATCGGGTTTGACGGCCAACATGTGATTGGCGTCTGGCTGGGGCGCCCTGACGGGGCGTCGGTGCCCGGCATTCAGGGGCTGGCAGATGCCGCCCCGATTTTGTTCGAGGCCTTTTCGCGCCTTAAAGAGTTGCCAACGCCCCTGTCCCCGCCGCCACGTTCGGTTCTGACGGTTGGCAACAGCCAGCTTCCGCCACCATTACAAACCTTCAATGCCCGGGATGATATTGATTTTGTTGATCTCACCCGGCCCGAAATCAGCTTTCCGCCGGACGGCGCAGAGGTTGATCTGGGGCTTTCCAGCGGCAATACCGGCGCATTGGTTATCAAGCTAAGCAATGGCACACCGCCGTTTAACTGGATCATCAACGGCGAACGTATTGGCGACCCGGGTTTTGAACGCCAAACCATCTGGACAACCGAATCCGGCGGGTTTGTGACCATATCGGTGATTGATTCCCTTGGCCGTGCGGCACAGGCGCAAGTATTCTTGCAATAATTGCCTAAATTGGCCCAAGACTATTGACGAAGGCTGTGTTATTAGCCACTTACAATAAATCCTGCGCCGGATTCTCTGGCGGGATAGGCAAAACAATGCAAGGAAGAATTCGATAGCTCGCAGACCTCATAACGCGCCACCACAGCGCGACACCGGACCCCGCGCCAATGGGCGCATTACCTCCTCTGAAATCCGCCTGATCGGCGCTGATGGCGAAAACGAGGGTGTTGTTACGCCCGCGCGCGGCATGGAACTGGCGCGCGAAGCCGGGCTTGATCTGGTTGAAATTTCGCCGAATGCCAAACCGCCCGTGTGCAAAATCATGGATTTTGGCAAGTTCAAATATGAACAACAGAAAAAAGACAGCGAAACCCGCAAAAAACAAAAAATCATCGAGGTCAAAGAGGTCAAATTCCGGCCCAATACCGACACCAATGATTATGATGTCAAAATGCGCAACGTGTTCAAATTTTTGGAAAACGGCGATAAGGTCAAGGTAACCCTGCGGTTTCGTGGTCGCGAAATGGCACACCTGAATTTGGGCCGTAAACTGCTGGAGCGGGTCGCTGTTGATGTTGAAACCCATGGCAAAGTCGATTCGATGCCAAAAATGGAAGGCCGCCAGATGGTCATGATGGTCAATCCGTTGCGCAAATAGCATATCAAAAGGCGCTTATGGCTGCCTTTATTCCAATTATGACACCTAAAACCACATTCCGGCACCGCTTTGAGGCCATTTTGATCTGGGTGCTGCCCTATGCGCTGCGCCCTTTGCCATTTGCCTTGCGTGTCAAAGCCGGTGGCGTGATCATTGGCCCGATATTGCGGATATTGCCCCCGACCCGCAAACGCCTGTCGGATAATCTTGACCTGATTTACCCGAATATCTCGAAATCCGAAAAACGTAAATTCATGGGGCGGATTTGCAAAAACATCGGCAGCCGTTTTATCGAAGGGTTTTACAATGCCGAGTTCCACCAGCAAACCCGCCAATTTCACGTTGCAGACGGGGCGCTGGACCAAATTAAAAAAGCCAAAGCAATAGGGCGGCCGGTTATTCTGGTCTCGGGGCATTTTGGCCAATGGGAAGCCCCGCGCGCGGTAATGATGGCCGCCGGTATGGAAAGCGGCGCAATTTACCGCAAAAGCCATAATCCGATTTTTGAGCGGCATTTTTTCAAATCGGTATCCGCAGGCGGCAAACCGCTGTTTCAATCGGGTCGTGCCGGGGTGCGCGGCATGGTCAAACACTTGAAATCCGGCGGGGTTTTTGCCATTCTGCTGGATCAGGTCAGCTTAAGCGGCGAGATGCTGGAATTTTTGGGTAAACCGGCCTTTACTGCCCTTTCTTCTGCTGAATTAGCGTTGAAATTCAACGCATTACTGGTGCCCTGTTACGGGATAATCCGCGAAAACGGGCGTGACATAGATGTGGTTTTTGAACCGGCCATCCCGCATTCCGATGCCAAAACCATGACCCAGGCCCTGAATGACAGTCTTGGCGCGCGGGTAAAAACCAACCCCGAACAATGGTATTGGCTGCACCGGCGCTGGAAAACTCCGAAATAACATCTCAGCCGTATTTTTGCTGCCATGTTAAACAGCTGTCGTTTTTTGACTGGCGCGCCGCAAAAACCCCGCGCGCAATGGCACGGCTTAGGCAATGTGCGGCGGCATAGCCCAGCAGTATTTGATCTGCAATCGGGTCTTTTAATGGATATTGGCCGGTTGCAGCCGCAAAAACCAGATCTCCGTCAACAAGTGTATGGCTGGGCATAATAGCCCGCGCCATGCCGTCATGGGCAACAATGGCGATGCGCTGCGCCTGTGATTTGGTCAATTCTGCGTCGGTGGCGATGATGGCAATTGTGGTATTTCCCTTGGCGCTGAAATCATGTTTTGCAGCCGCAAACGGGTCTGCCAAGGCGACATTATTCTGGCAAATTCCGCAGCCGCCAAATTCAGCGTCAACCTCCCACGGGGCGGCCCAGAATTGGCCTGTTTCTGAATTGGTTACCGCACCAAACGAATTAACCGCCACCAATGCGCCCACCGTATGGCCCGAGGGCAACACCAATGAGGCCGAGCCAAGCCCGCCCATCAATTGCCCCGCAACCGCGCCTTTTCCTGCGCCTTTTGACCCCAGATCAAAATCTCGACCAGCATTTTTCAACGCCGCACGGCCCAGCCTGTTATACGGGTTTTGTTGCCATTTTTTATCACCGCCATTGGTCAGATCAAATAAAATCGCAGCAGGCACCAGCGGAATAATCGCCTCGCCCACCTGAAACCCCCGCCCCATTTCCAACAGCCCGTCCGCCACACCCGATGCCGCATCAAGCCCAAAGGCCGAACCACCCGAAAGCACAAAAGCATCTACTTCTCCGGCCAGTTTATCGGGCGCAAGCAGGTCGGTTTCGCGGGTGCCGGGCGCACCGCCCATCACATGCACCGCCCCGACAAAAGGCCGGTCGCCAACCAGCACGGTCGCGCCCGATTTCAGAGTATCATCCTGCGCATTGCCCACCCGCAAGCCCGCAACATCGGTAATTAAATTACGCGCGCCCGGTTTCATATGCAGCGCCCGCCATCAACTTCCATGGCCACACCGGTAATCATGCTGGCCTCGTCCGAGCATAAAAAACACGCGGCATTGCCCATATCCTCAGGCGTTGAAAACCGGCCCAGCGGGATGGTTGAAATAAATTTGGCGCGGATTTCCGGCGTATCCTGCCCCATAAAGCTTTGTAAAAGCGGGGTTTCTCCGGCTACGGGGTTAATCGCATTCACCCGAATACCTTTGGGGGCCAGTTCCACGGCCATGGTTTTTGTGGCGGTAATCATCCAGCCCTTGGAGGCATTATACCAGTTCAAATTGGGCCTTGGGCTAACCCCTGCAGTGGACGCCACATTCAAAATCACACCGCTGCCAGCCGCAATCATCATTGGCACAATGGTTTTAGCCGACAGATAAACCGATTTGGCGTTCACTGCCAAAACCCGATCAAATTCGTCTTCTTCAACATCCTGCATCGGCTGCGGTAAATGGGTAATACCGGCGTTATTAACCAGAATATCCACCTTGCCAAACGCGGCTTTTGCAGCGCTGGCCAAGGCCTCCCAGCTTTCCATTTTGGAAACGTCAACTGCCAAGGGAATGGCATCGTATTGGCCTGCAACCTTTGTGGCGGCGGCCACGTTAATATCGGCGATCAACACCCGCGCGCCCTCAGCCACAAATTTTTTGACAATCCCCGCGCCAAAACCGGAACCCCCGCCGGTTACTATTGCTGTTTTCCCTGCGAGTCGCATAGTATTCTCCTGTTTTGAACCCCCATCAAACCAAGTTTACTGCCGCTTCGCAAGCGCTCGATACGCGGGGTTTGTCGACAGCCAAAAGAAATGCATCCGGCATTTAACGAAAGACCAGCCATTCAACGCTGGATATGCCGACAAAACGCGCAAAACGCGCCAGTTCCGCATCCAGTTTTTGCTGCCGTGCTTTGCTCCATTTCACACCGGCTTGCGGCCAGAACCCTGTTACCCGCAACCAGCCAGCTTTGCGATCAGCCTTGATTTCTATACGCCCGACAAACCGGTCTGATTCAAGCAAGGGGTAAACATAATACCCCCATTTTCGCTGGTGTTTTGGCACAAACATCTCGTTACGATATTCAAACCCGAACAAGCGTTGCAGGCGTTTCCGGTCTCGGATCGCGGGGTCAAACGGGTTGATAATGCGCATACGGCTGGTTGGTTTTACGGCCTTTTCAAGCCGTTGCAAAAGGTCCGGTGCGGCTAGGGCTGATGATGTGCTGCCATCTGCGGCCTCGACCTCGATCTGTTGAAATTCGCTTGCCCATGCCCGCACTTCGGGCAGTTTTACCGCCCCCCAGAACCGCGCTACTTCGCTTTGACTGGCAAAACCGAGGCGGTTTAATGCGGCGTGGCACAGCCAGTCAATTTGCGCGGCTTCGCTTTGATTTTCCGCATTCAAATGCGCCGGAAATACCCTTTCAGCCAGATTATAATACTTAACAAAATTTTCACGGTAACAGGTTGCCAGCTCCCCCGCATACCACATTTGATCCAGTGCTTTTTTATGGGGCGGGCGGGCCCACATTTTACGATCGCCCTCGATTTTTGTATCAAAAGCACGGGTTGAAAGCGCGCCCTCGGCAGCAATACGTGCCTTTATTTCGTTGATATGCGCCTTGCCAAGGCTGGAATGATACCATTGATTGCGTGCCACATAATCCCCCATGGTTTGAAATTGCCGCCGCCACATTGGCAGGTATTCCATAGGAATTAGGCTGGCATCATGGGTGAAATGTTCAAACAGCAAACGGTCACGGCCCAGCAACGGCCAAAGCAGTTTTTCACGGTAATTCTGGTTGCGGCTCCATAAAATATGGTGGTGGGCGCGGGTGACATTTCGGATGGTATCAATCTGCACAAAGCCAAGCTGGCGGATGATCTCCATCACGTCCAGCGGCCCTGTCGGCGGCTGGCACAACCCGTGACTATGCAGCCACAACCGGCGGGCATCACGGTTGGAAAGCCGTATCAAAACGCCCATCGGGTGCGTGGCCGCCCAGGCACCGCATTACCCATGATGCGCCGCCACGGTTTTCAAAACCGAAAACCCGTATAAAGCCTCAAAGCCTTTTTCGCGCCCGTGGCCTGATTTTCCAACCCCGCCAAAGGGCAATTCCACCCCGCCGCCCGCGCCGTAATTGTTGATAAACACCTGCCCTGCCCGCAAGGCCTTGGCCATGCGCATTTGCCGTGCGCCATCGCGCGTCCAGACCGAGGCCACCAAACCATAAGCCGTGCCATTGGCGATTTTTATTGCCTCGGCTTCGTCTTCAAACGGAATCAACACCTGAACCGGTCCAAAAACCTCGTCCTGCGCCAAAGATTCATCCGGCCTGATCCCGCCATATAAGGTCGGGGCAAAATAATGGCCGCCCTTGGGTGCATTTTCGACAATTTCCGCCTGCGCCAGAATGCGCGACGGGTCTGCTGCCTTGGCAAACCCTTCGACAATGGCTTTTTGGCGCGCCGAAATCAGCGGCCCGACATCCAGATCATCGCTCGCCGGGCCAACCCGCAATGCCCGATACCGTTTGGCCATCATGGTCGCCAGCTTGTCATAAATGCCGCGCTGCACCAATATACGGCTGGAGGCCGAACAGGTTTGCCCTGCATTCTGAATGCCTGCATTAACCAAAAACGGCAAAGCCGCATCCAGATCGGCATCGTCAAACACCACTTGCGGGGATTTGCCCCCCAGTTCCAGCGTTACCGGAATAACATTGCGGCCCGCCGCCTGTTGCACCAATTCGCCAGTGGCAACCGAGCCGGTAAAAGAAATATGCTGCACACCCGTATGCGCCGACAGCGCCGCGCCGGCCTCAGCCCCCAGACCGGGCACGATGTTTAGCGCCCCCGCAGGCAGGCCGGCCTCAAGCGCAATGGCACCAAAAGCCAGCGCAGTCAGGCAGGCTTCCTCAGCCGGTTTTAACACACAGGCATTGCCCATGGCCAAGGCCGCCCCAACCGAACGGCCAATGATTTGCATCGGATAATTCCATGGCACAATATGGCCGGTAACCCCGTGCGGTTCGCGCAAAGTATACACCGTATAGCCATCAAGATACGGAATGGTTTGCCCATGGACCTTGTCACAAGCGCCGCCGTAAAATTCCAGATACCTTGCCAAAGCCACGGCATCGGCGCGGGCCTGTTTAAGCGGTTTGCCCACGTCTGCGGCTTCAAGTTCAGCCAATTGATCCACATGTCTGAGAACGGCGCGAGACATATCTGTCAGAATGCGCCCCCGTTCAAGCGCCGTTTTGCGGCCCCAGACCCCGTCAAGGCTGGCTTGGGCGGCCATTACCGCCGCGTCAATATCCGCCGCCTGCCCCCGTGCTATGCTGGCAAATTCCTCGCCGGTTGACGGGTTTTCCAACGCTAGTATTTCGCCCCCTACAGGGTCTATCCATTTGCCGGCGATCAGGCATTTATCGGTTTCAAACCAGTCTTCGCTCATTGTATTTTCTCCAGAACAGGTGCCGCTGCGATCAGGGCTTTGGTATAGGGGTGCTGCGGCGCGGTAAAAATGGTTTCTGTGTCACCGGTCTCGATAATCTCGCCGGATTTCATCACCATAACACGGTCGGTTATGGCCCGCACAACCGAAAGATCATGGCTGATAAACAGGTAGGACAGGCCCAGCCTGTCTGATAATTCTGCCAGCAAATCAAGGATTTGCGCACGAATGGAAACATCCAGCGCCGAAACCGCCTCGTCCAGAATGATCAGTTCGGGTTTGATGATCAACGCGCGGGCAATGGCGATGCGCTGGCGCTGGCCACCGGAAAATTCGTGGATATATTTATCGGTGTCGCTGGCCAGCATGCCAACCTCGATCAAAGCGTTTTCCACGGCTGTTTGGCGCGCGGCCCCTGTGGGCGCATTATCCAGCAAATGAAACGGTTCCGCCACCAAACGCATTACCTTGTGGCGCGGGTTAAAGCTGCCGTAAGGGTCTTGAAATACCACCTGCATTTTGCGGCGCAAGGCGCGTGGCACTTTATGCCCCGCCGTAACCGCCTGCCCGTCAATTTCGATCAGGCCGGATTGCACCGCATCCAGCCCCAGAATGGCCCGCGTAAGGGTCGATTTTCCACAACCGCTTTCGCCGACCAGGCCAAGGCTTTCGCCACGTTTTATGACAAAGCTGACCTCGTTGACCGCGCGCAGTTTTGGTGGGGTGCCAAACAGGGTTTTGCGTGGCAGCAGGTAATCGCGCACAAGGCCGGTGACCTTTAATATCGGTGTATCAGCGGGGGTTGCGTCGCGCTCGGGCACATGGCCCGACGCCGCAAACAAAGCCCGGGTATATTCATGTTTCATTTCGGTAAAAATCTGTCTGGTCGGGCCGGATTCGACCACCTGACCACGGCGCATAATCGCAATGCTATCCGCCACATTGGCCACCACCCCCAGATCATGGGAAATCAGCAACAGCGCCATACCATCCTCGCGCACCAGTTTTTGCAGCAGGTCCAGAATTTGCGCTTGGGTGGTGACATCCAGCGCAGTCGTGGGTTCATCGGCAATCAGCAATTTTGGCCGCAGGGCAATGGCCATGGCAATAACAACCCGCTGGCGCTGGCCGCCGGATAATTCATGCGGATACCGGCCCAGCGGAAATTCAGCCGCTGGCAGGCCGACACGATCAAGGGTTTCACGGGCAATGTGCATAGCCTCCGATCTGCGTGCGCCACCGTGGATCAACACGGTTTCCGCCACTTGCGCCCCGATGGTTTGCACGGGGTTCAGGGCGGTCATCGGTTCTTGAAACACCATACCGATATCTGCACCGCGAATGTCGCACAGCGCCGGTTCGGGCAGTTTCAACATGTCTTGGCCATCAAACATCACCTGCCCTGAAACATTGGCGCCGCGCGGCAGCAATTGATTAACGCAATAGGCGGTCATGGATTTGCCAGAGCCGCTTTCGCCAATTACCGCCGTGATTTTCCCGGCCTCGGCTTGCAGCGAGACATCCCGCAGAATCTGCGTATCACCAATAGACAGGTTCAGGTTTTTGATCTGCAAAAGAGCCATTATCGCTCCCTGTTGATTTTAGGGTCAAACAGATCGCGCAGCGCATCACCCATCAGGTTCAACCCCAGCACCGTCAGCACAATTGCCCCACCGGGGAACAGGGCCAGATGCGGGGCAAAGCTGATCATGGTCTGGCTATCCGCCAGCATCCGCCCCCAACTGGGCATCGGCGGTTGCGCCCCCAGCCCGATATACGAAAGCGCTGCTTCGGCCAGAATACCAAGGCTAAACTGAATGGTGCCCTGCACAATCAACAGGTTGGTGATATTTGGCAAAATATGCTCAGCAGAAATCCGCACAGCACCTTTGCCCGCTACCCGCGCTGACAACACAAAATCACGGGTCCAGAGGCTTAGCGCTGCGCCGCGCGACAGCCGCGCAAAAACCGGTATGTTGAAAATGCCAATGGCGATGATGGCATTCACAGCCGAAGGTCCGAAAACAGCGGTAATCAAAATGGCAATCAGCAAGGCCGGAAAGGCAAACACCAGATCATTGCCGCGCATGATTATTTCATCCAGCAATGATCCTTTGCGCGCCGCTGCCGCCAGGCCAAGCGGCACACCCAGCCCCATGCCAATGCCCACCGCCACCACCGCCACCGCAATAGAGGTGCGCGCGCCGACCATCAGCATCGAAAATATATCACGACCCAGATGATCGGTGCCAAACCAGTTGATGGCATCGGGAAAGTGCAATTTATTGGGCACATCGACAATATCGGTTGGAAACGGCGTCCAGACAAAAGAAACCAGCGCCGCCAGCACAAAAACAATCGCCATGCCAAAACCAATGGCAAATCCCGGCATTGCAAAAGCCCGTTTCATGCGCGCCTCCGCAAACGGGGATCCACCAGCGCATAGGTGATATCAACCAGAAATGTCACAAGGATAACCGCAAAAACCAGCAGCATAACCACGCTTTCGACCACAATCAGGTCTCGCTGGGTGATGGCGGTAAAAATCATGCTGCCAAGCCCCGGCAGGAAAAATATTTTCTCGATGATAATCGCACCGGCCAGCAAAAACGAAAATTGCAAACCAAGGATGGTCAGCACCGGAATCATGGCATTTCGCAAGGCATGATGCACCATAGCCCCGCGCGCGGTGCGGCCTTTGGCGCGGGCGGTGCGCATAAAATCCTCGGCCAAAGTATCCAGCAAAGCCGAGCGCATGACCCGCGCCAGAATAGACGCTTGGGGCAGGGCCAACACAAATGCCGGCAAGGTCAGCGCCTTGATCGCCAGCAACGGATCCTCCCAACCGGGGAAGCCGCCGGGGCTAAACCACTGGTATTTAAGCGCAAATATATTAACCATAATCATGGCAAACCAGAAATTCGGAATGGCCACGCCCAGTTGCGTGCCCCCCATCACCAGCCAATCCGCCCATGAACCCCGCTTGGCAGCGGCGATGATGCCGATGGGAAAAGCAATAATAGTGGAAAGCAACAGCGCATAAAGCGCGAGGGGCAGCGACACCCAAACCCTGCCCTGCACCATTTCAGAAACCGGCACGCGGTAAGTATAGGAAATACCAAAATCGCCCTGCACCAGCCCCGAAACCCAAAGCCAATAGCGGGCAATAATGCCCTGATCCAACCCCATCTGGGTTCGCAAGGCATCGACCGCGTCCTGGGTGGCATTGATGCCCAGCATCAGGCGGGCGGGATCACCGGGAATGATCTCGACAACAGCAAAAATCACTGCCGAGGCAGCGATAAGGCTAAGGCCCAACGAGAGCAGGCGTTTGAGGGTGAAAATCAGCATTTTATGCTTTCAAAGGCCCGCACCATTAAGCGCGGGCCAATAGGGTTACTCCACCCAGTAAACCTCGGCCAGATTGCTGCCCTGGGTTGGCGCATTTTCCCACAAGCCACGGAGATTGGCATTGGCAACGCCGGTTTTGGCCAGCTGGAACAGATAGCCGTTAACATAATCATCGGCAATCAGACGCTGGGCGGCCTGCAATATTTCAGTGCGGGCTGCCGGGTCCGTTGCGGTGTTAAGGTCTTCCATCAATGCCTGGAATTCCGCGCTGTCATATTGGAAATAATATTCGGGGTTTGCGTAAATTCCGATATCCATAGGTTCTGTGTGGCTAACAATGGTCAGACCAAAATCTTTGCCTTTGAACACCTCTTCCAGCCATGCGCCCCATTCCAGATTGCTGACCTCGGTTTCAATCCCGACCGCGCGCAATTGGGCCGCGATGATTTCACCGCCGCGCCGCGCATATGAGGGCGGTGGCAGTTTTAAGGTCGTGGTGAACCCGTCCGGAAACCCTGCCTCGGCCAGCAATTGCCGCGCCAGATCAGGGTCATAATTGCTTTGCGCTGTCAGGTCCAGATAGGCCGGATTATGCGGTGCAAAATGCGTGCCGATCGGGG
>JAKITE010000020.1 GCA_021648225.1 Paracoccaceae bacterium | reverse complement strand
TGCCTACACCCGCTTTCAAGCCTGCTGGAAAACGGAGACACCCCATGAAGCTCGCCCGCGCCATTCATTTTGACGAAAGCGATACGCTGGTCTTCCATAATCCCGCCCGCACCGGCGAGTGGGCCATTTCCGGCGGGTTCGAGTTTTCCAACTGGGGCGAGGGCGACCTGACAGGCAAGGCGCGGCAAGCCTTCGCCAATGGCTGGCTCGGGCTGGAAACTTTTGGCCGTGTTACCTTTGTGGCCGTTACCAAAATCGAGCCGGATGAATACCAGGCGCTGGAAACGGCACTGGCGCAGCATTTTGTCGATATTTATGGCGCGCCTTCACTAGGGGCCGCCCGCCCCGTGGCAGAAGAAGAACTGAAGCATATGGTCGAACTATGTGAGGGCCATGATGCCAATGTTCTGATCACCGTGGCCCGCGAGCTGGGTGATGCGGGGGTGAACGAAGCCTATCGGACCATCGAATCGCCAGATGCCGGAATGGATATTCTAGCCATGCACGGGGATCTGGAATAAAACCGGCCCCCGATACTCTACCGGATGGCATTAAAGGTAAACAGCTTTTCGCCGTTGATGGTATAGGCGTTAATCAGGGTTTTGGCCTTGTCGCTGGCGAGCCAGTTTTCTAGTTTTAGCGCCAGGACATTGCGCACATGCGGCCAGCGCCCGGGGTTTACCGGAATAAAGGCATATTGGTTAAACAGCGCGGGGTCTCCGGCATAAAGCAGCCCAAGGTTGCCTTTATTGCCAAAATTCAGCCAGCTGGCGCGGTCGGTGAAGGTATAGGCGTTCATGCCGCTGGCTACATTCAGCGTGGCCCCCATGCCCGATCCAGCCGCGCGATACCACGCGCCTTCGGGGGTGGTATCCGTCGCCGCCCAAAGCGCCAGCTCTTTTTTGTGGGTGCCGCTATCATCCCCCCGGCTCACAAATGGCGCTTGGCTGGTGGCAATGGCTTGCAAGGCGGCGGCAGCGCTTGAGGCATTGGCTACATTGGCAGGGTCATCTGACGGGCCGACAAACACAAAATCATTATACATGATTTCGCGGCGGTGGGTGCCGTAACCCGCTGCCAAAAAAGCATCTTCGGCGGCACGGGCATGTACCAGAATAGCATCCACATCCCCCGCCTCGCCAAGGCGCAGGGCTTGACCGGTACCCACCACAATCAACTCAACCTCCAGGCCGGTATCAGCCTTGATCTCGGGTAGCAGCGCCTCGGACAGGCCCGAATTGTAAAACGAGGTGGTGACCGCCATGCGCAGCGTTTCGGCGTAGGATGCTGTAGCCAGAAGGATAGCCATCAGGGCTGGGAGCAAAACTTTCATTCAACAATGTCTCCATTAATAAAGGCCTTGGCCTCGGGGGTTTCGGGGGTGGCAAAAAATCGGTCGGCGACGGCGTGCTCATGCACTTTGCCATGCAGCATAAACACAACATCCTGCGCCAGTCGCCGCGCTTGTCCCATATCATGGGTCGACATCACCAGCCGGGTGCCTTGCCCCTGTACTGCCTGCAGAACGCTTTCGATCTCGCGGGTGGCACGGCCATCAAGATTGGCGCAGGGTTCGTCCAGAAACAGAATGTCCGGTTCGGTGATCATCGCGCGCGCCAGCGAGAGCTTTTGCTTTTCACCACCCGAAAGCATCGGCGCCCAGTTTTCCAGCAGCGCTGACAGGCCAAAATTACCGGCGCATTTCACCACCTTTTCATACGCTGCCGCCTTACCCATACCGCGCAGACGCAGCGGGTAGGCGAGGCTATCGCGCACCGTGCGGCGCATCATGATAGGGGATTGAAACACAAAGCCCTGCCGGTTGCGGGCCTCTGCCTGTGGCAGCGCCCATTCAACCGTGCCACCCGAGCAGCGCTGCAAGCCGTGCATCAGCCGCAGCAACGTGGTTTTGCCAGCACCATTCGGGCCGATAATGATGGTAAAGCCCTCGGGGGGCAGCGTCAGGCTTACCGGACCAACCAGCTTTTTGCCCCGCATATGCGCGGTGGCTTTTGTGAGTGTGAGGGGAAGGATGCTCACCATGTGCTGGTCCGCTCGGTTTTGCCGACTATATGGATCATGAGGTTGATGATGACCGCCAGCACAATCAGCACCAAGCCCAGCCCCATAGCAAAAGCAAAGTTGCCCTTGCCGGTTTCCAGCGCAATTGCCGTGGTTAAAACACGCGTGGCATGCTCGATATTACCGCCCACAATCATAATCGCGCCGACCTCGCCAATGGCGCGGCCAAAGCCCGCCAATGTGGCAGTGAGCAGCGCCCGCCTGCCATCCCAGATCAGCGCTTTAATCCGCTGGGTGCGGGTGGCGTTCATCGAAATCAGCAGGTCATGATATTCGGCCCAGAGGTCACGGATGGTTTGGTGGCTGATCGAGGCGATGAGCGGTGTGATGATAATCACCTGCGCGATGATCATGGCAACAGGGGAAAATAACAGCCCGAAGCCACCCAAAGGCCCGGCACGCGAAAGCGCCATATAGACAAACAGGCCAACCACCACCGGCGGCAGGCCCATAAAGGCATTGAGCACCGCGATCACATAGCGGCGGAGCCTGAAGCGGTTTACCGCCAGCCATGCCCCCATGGGCAGGCCAATGATCGAGGCGATGATCACCGCAGTGATGGTCACTTGCAGCGACAGGAAAATGATCTCATAGAGGTCCGGGTCCAGCGTGATAATCAGCCGCCATGCCTCCCAGAACCCGTTCATTTACACGCGCTCTGCTTGGGTTCACCCTTTGTGGCACGCGGGTCCGGATCCCGCCCCAAGCATTCCTCGCCGCTGAGGCATATAAACCGTTGCCCGCGCATGCGCCCTATAGCAAGAAACTCGGGATAATCCCCGATTGTCAGCGGTCGTTCTTCTACCACTTTTATATGTTGTTTAAGGCCGTCTTGATCGCGACCGAAAACAGAACGCGTCAACCACGCATTCCCTACAGATGGCGCTATCTCGTAAACGTGTTCGTTGATCATGTTTGGAATTCCAGAATCGGACATATTGAGGATCCGATAAACCGTATCTGCAAAATATATTCATGTAAATTTCTATTTGTTTACAGACAGACCATGCGGTCATATTGTCCTCAATCACTGGATCGTTGCAATAATATGGTAAACTTGTCTAACCCGAAGCCGACGCCATCACATCCAGCACCCCAACCTGCCCCGCTGCGTTTATTTCTGCACTATTCATCAGGCAAAACCCCGTAGACAACCCGTCTGCCAGCGCGGCGCTGGTGGCCGTAACGGTGACTTGCGCCCACTTCCCACCGGGCTGGCCGGTGCGCGGGTCAAGAATATGGCCAATGGTTCCGTTTGCATCAAAACTGGTGCCAAGCGGGGCCGAAGTGGCAATCGCGGCATTGCTAAGCGGCAGTTCCGGGCCATTAATAATGTTCACCGGCCATGCCAGCCCGTTGGGCGCTTTGCCCAGCGCCATGATCTCGCCGGTGTTAACCAGCACATTTTGCACGCCCTGAGCGCGGAATAATGCCGCGATTTTATCGGCAATAAACCCTTGGGCAATGCCGTTCAGCGTTAGCGCCATATCCGGCTTGGCAAAGCTGATTTCGGCAGGGGAATAGCGCAGGTGCCGCCAGCCAATAGGAATATCGGCAATCCGGGCCGCGCTAGGGGCTGCACCAGCGGCAAAGCTGCGGGCATAAAGCGCCCAGAGCGGCTGGATGGTCGGGTCAAACGCACCATCCGTGCGGGCATTCAGGGCCGTGCAAATCGAAAGCAGCTCCAACATTTCGGGGGCGGGGTTGGTTAATATTCCTGCCGCGTTCAGCCGGGTAAGCTGGCTGTCGCGGTGCAGGCTGAACAGGGATTCCAGCCGTGAAATTTCTGCCACCGCACTGGCGATTAATCTGTCGGCATCAGGATGGTCAAGAATGATCCTCGCCTCGGCGCCCAGCGCAATGCCGCGCCAGTTTGCAGCCGCGCTGGCAAGTCCGGGCAGCATTGCCGCACCGGCAAGGATGGTTAAAAAACGACGGCGGCTGGTCATGGTCTGGGCTCCGGTATTGGTGTGGTGATTTCAACGGGGGCAAGCACCATTTCGGCGGATATTTCATCCAGTGTCAGAATGGTGCCACCACGACTTTCAGCAAATTCCTGTGCTTTTTCAACAGTGCCAAACGGCACCAGTTCGGGCGCGCCCATACCGCCCACCGCATCGGAACCCACCACATAAAATGCATCGGCAGCGTTGATCCAGTTATCGGGGCCGGGTTCGTCATAGCTGGCTGCCAAGCCCATATCATTGACATAAAGCACCAGAACCTCGCCCTCTTGCTCGGAGGATTTCAAATAGGCCAGGCCGTCACGCACTTGTGAAAACCATATCGGGGCGGGCATTCCGTCCAGAAACAGCTGCCCTTTGGGGCCGGGATGATCCAGAATAATCATCTGGCAATAATATCCGGCGGCTTCGTCATTCAGGGTTTGTGCGGCGGGCAAGGTGTCGTTTGTGTCTTTGTCACAGGCGGCCACCAAGGCCAACACCAATAAAATCGGCCATTTTTTCATGGTTCAACCCTCCGGAATGCGGCCCATGCAAGGCCAAGCGCCAGCACCGGCCAAAGTAAAAGCGAACCCATCTGCGCGCCAAACCCCGAGGCCTTGCCCGCCGCGCCAAGCCCGCTGGCAAGGGTGGAAACCGTATCAACCGGCATATTGATCAGCCGGAAAGCATCAGCCGGATTGGCAACCAGCAACCATGGAAACACCGATTTGGTAAAGACACCGCCACCATCAGCCACCAGCGCTGCCAGCAGGCCAAGATCATATAGCACCACGCAGATCAGCCAGATAATAATGGCAATGCCCGAGGCCACGCCGGTTTGTCTGGCCAGCGCCGAAATTGTATAACCAATACCAAGAAAGGCCGCCCCCAGCGCCAGTGCGGTGCCAAAAAGCTTGAACAGCGGCAAATAACTCAGATCAGCGCTGCCATATTTCCAGATGGTCAGCCCGGCGCTTAGTGCCAGCCCCACCGCCACCGCAAAGCCCAGCACCAGCAGATGCGCAATAAATTTGCCCAGCAATATCTCGCCGCGCGACACCGGATAAGTGAGGCTTAGCGCCAAGGTGCCGCGATCCAGCTCTCCGGTGATGGCATCAAACGAAAGCAACAGCCCGATCAGCGGAATAAGATAAACCGATAATGTAGTGATAGACGTGGTGGCAATAATCAATGGATCCACCCCCAACGTGCCGCTTGGCGCCCCGCCCGCCAAGGTAAGCACCGAAGAAAACAACCCCATTAGAATAAGCGATGTGGCCACCCACATATTGCGCTTTGCGATCAGCAATTCGAGCCGGGCAATGGTCATGGCAGACATTATTTTTTCTCCTGATCGGGGCTGCTGTAATAACGGTAAAGCGCTTCGAGGCTGGCAGGGGTTACGTCGATATCCTTGACCAGATCGCCAAGGCCGGTGATTTGCCCGAGCAGGGAGACTTTTTGCTCCTGCTGCACCTCCAGCGAAACCGACGCCCCGTTGGCGCGCTGCCCCCCGAGCTGCGCCGCCACATGATCCGCGGTTTCCAGCGTGGCTTTTACATCAACCCGAATGGGCAGGCGCGCGGCATCCCGCAGGGCGCTTAGGCTGTCATTGGCCAATAACCGGCCTTTGGACATAATGGCGATCCGGTCGGTGCGGGTTTCCAGCTCGGTCAAGGCATGGGAAGAAAGCAAAACCGCTGTGCCGCCTTTGGCCAAATCATCAACAATGTCGTAAAATTCATGCCGCGAAATCGGATCCAGCCCCGAGGTCGGTTCATCCAGCAACGCCAGCCGCGGCTGACCAAGCAAAGCCTGTGCCAGACCGATACGCTGGCGCATACCCTTGGAATAGGTGCGGATCTTGCGATTCATTGCGTCGGTCAGGCCCACGCGCTCCAGCAAATCATCGGCTATGCCGGTTTTTACAGATTTTAACCGGGCAAAATGGTGTAGCTGCTCACGCCCGCTCAGCGCGCCGTGAAAGGCCACGCTTTCGGGCAAAAATCCGATGGCGGCGCGGGCTTTGCGCGAACCCGGCGCCATGCCCAGCACTGTGATCTGGCCGGATGTTAGCGGCGTTAACCCCAGAACCATCCGCATCAGGGTGGTTTTTCCGGCACCGTTATGGCCAAGCAACGCCACCCGTTCGCCGGCGTCAAGGTTCAGGCTTACATCACATACCGTGTGCAGATCACCATAGGATTTTGAGGCATTTTTAATACCGAGAACGGTCATTCAAGTTCCTCCCATATCGGGATTTCGGGCCATATCGGGATTTCGGGGAATTTCGGTTGCATTATCGGGGCGCTATCGACCACACCACCGGGCAATAATGCGGGAAAGGCCGCTTGTGACCAGCGAATCAACTGCACCGCAGGCGAACCAAGCAGCGATTTGGCGGCGGGTTGGCTCCATAATACCTGATCCATAATATCGTTGGGGCGATAGGCCGTATCGGCAATGCCATTACCGTCAAGATCATAGGCTGACTGGTCAGACCAATAATTGCCAATTCCGTCCATGCTCCATTCTACCCAGCGCGAACCGACATATTTGACCTGGGTGCGGTTGCCGATAAAGGCATTGCCGGTAAAACTGTTACGCTCCGAACCGGCGGTGAAATGAATGCCGATCCGGCAGCCTTCAAATACATTACCCGAAAAAATATTGCGGTGGGCATTGTAAATAAACACACATTTATCGCCCACCCGCTGGATGGTGTTGTCTATTACTTGGCTTTTATTGGTGTAATTCATCATGATGCCGTGGTCGCGGTCATTCAGCGAAAGGTTGCCCTCAATGCGCACCTGATTGGAATTCATGATTGCATAGCCAAGATGGTTCCCGATCGAGATATTACCGGCCACCAGCGAATTATGGGCATACATATAATGCACAGCAAAACGCAGGTCGCGAAAGCGGTTGCCGATAAATTCGTTATCGCGCGAGACATTTACAAACAGCCCGTCGCGGCCATAGCGCACATCATTGCCAATCACCCGCGTGCCGGGCGCATTCCAGATATAAATGCCGTTGCCGCGATCATTCATGCGCTGGTCCTGTCGGCCCTCGATATAATTGCGGGCAATCAGCGCATTATTGGCGCCGTGCACATCTATGCCCACAAGGTTGCCGATAATACGGTTGGCCTCGACCAGCGCGCCATGGGCGGTTTTACTAAGGGTGATCCCCGCATCCAGACCCTCGCCGCCCGAACCCGAGCCAATTACCGTAAGGCCCCGCAGGGTTACATTTTCAGCGGTAACCGTAATAACCGACCCTGTGCCCTGACCATCAATCGTGGCACCATTGCCCAGAATGGTCAGCGGCACCGAAATTTCGATTGCGCCGATATAAAGCGCATTTTCGCTGAGGCGGAGGACATCCCCCGCCTGAGCATTTTCAATCGCCAGAACCAGCGCGCCTGCCTGTGGTGGCACAGCCACCTCTTCTGCGCCAGCCAAGGCCGGAAACAGAAAAACAACAAAAGCAAACGCGCGGATCATGTCAGGCCCTTATGCAGGTTCGACCATCATCCGGCCGCGCATCTCCATATGGAGCGCGTGGCAGAACCACTGGCAATAGAACCAGTGAACGCCAAGGCGGTCAGCGGTAAAGGTAGCCGAAGCAGTTGCCCTTGGCCCCACCTCGAAAGCAACCCCGTGATCACAAAGGGTAAAGCCGTGGGTCAGGTCATCCACATCATCAACATTGGAGATATAGATCGTTACCTCGTCGCCATGCTTCACGGTGAATTCCTCCATCGAGAACATAGGCGCAGCCGACCACATATAGACCCGCACTTTGTTACCCTCGCGGATAACCACGCTGTCATCACCAAGCACCACACCATCGGCCTTGGCTTGTGCGGTAGCTTCGGACCAGAACGGGTCATCGGCTGGCCACACATTCAGCGGGCTGACAATATCACGGCGCACAATAATGCCGTCATGGGGTTCGGCAAAGGTCGGGCCGTCATGCACCACCTCGAGATTGCCATTGCTGATATCCAGCAGCTGGTCATTCTCCGGCTTCAGCGGCCCCACATTCAGGAACCGGTCTTTGGAGAATTTATTAAGCGATACCAGCCATTTGCCGTCGGCCTCTTTGGTTTCGCCCATCGAGGTGCTGTTATGGCCGGGCTGATACATCACATCGGTTTTCTGGATGATCGGGTCCACGTCCTCGCCATTATAAAGGCGAATGGCTTTGTCGATATTCCAATGCACCATCTGGCTATCGAGGAACAGCGTGGTATAGGCCTCTCCCTTGCCGTTAAATGCGGTATGCAGCGGCCCAAGGCCCAGTTCAGGTTCCCCGACCACAGCCGAACGTGGCTCTGCGCCGTTAAACACCGCCTCGATTTTATCCCATTCAATGATCGAAACCGTTGGCGACAGCTTGCCGTTGATCATCACATATTTACCATCGGGCGAACTGTTAACCCCGTGTGGCGAGTTTGGAATCGGGATATAAACCGTCAGGTCAGAACCTTTGCGGCCATCCAGAACCTTGACACCGTTGCGCATCTCGAAATTACCGGCAGCCACGGCGGCCTCGATGCGGGCAATGTCAAATACCACAACATGGTCCATCTCTTTTTCCATCATGCCGACAAGGTTTGTGGCACCTTCGGAATTATAGGATGTCGACATCGCATAGCGGCCCTGATAATCGGCATCGGTATTGTCAAGATTGCCGCTTACCATCACCTGCCAGGCGATTTCCATGGTGTCCCCGTCAATGGCGGTGAAGATGGCAACATAGCTTTCCACATCATCCATATTGGTGCCGTCATTATCCAGCGGAATACGGTGTTCGCCATTGGCAAATACATAGCCGGTGCGCGGGAATTTTTGCGGGCGCAAGCCGTGGATCGCCGAGGCATTCGGGATCTGGATGATTTTATCCGGCTTCATCACATCGCAACGAATACGCGCCACGCGGGTGTTGGCCTTGTCGTTCATAAACAGATAGCGGCCATCATAGGTGCCATCGGTAAACGACATATGCGGGTGGTGCAAATCGCCGTTTTCATAATCCCGCTTGCCGCGCTTGGCCAGAAATTCCTTGGTTTCCGGCATCAGCCCGTCGGTCAGGATTTTCAGGGATTCATTGGTATCCCCCCAGCCAGTGGCGGAATCGCGGTTAAACACGGGTATCCGCATCAATTCGCGCATCGAAGGCACGCCCATGATCCGCACTTCGCCCGCCTGACCCGAGGACCAGAAGCCGTAATATTCATCCAGCTCGCCCGGGCCAACGCTACCCGCAGCTGCCGCGGCCATAACAGGCGAGGCCGACATGGTAGCACCGGCAGCAGCCAATGCACCCACAGCGCCGATTGCCGCAGGGCCTGCCAGCAGGTCGCGGCGAGTCAGTCCCTCTTTAATTACGATTTTGGTTGGTTTATCATCAGCCATTAGCCTTCTCCTTGGTTTGAACGTTAGGGTGATTGGTTAATCGGTCCAGAGCGCTGTCTGAGGCGCTCTGGGCCATCTTGGCCCGCCGTTTGTCTTTTTTGATAACAACAGGGCATTTCGTATGATCCTGATACAGAACCTGACAATGCAGGCAGGACAGGCATTCATTAGGGTTGATCTCGCCGGTCGGGTGAATCGCTTGCACAAAGCATTCATTTGAGCAGGTCTGACACGGAGAACCACATTCTTTGTAGCGCTTGAGCCAGTCAAACATCCGCAACCGTCCGGGAATCGCCAGTGCCGCGCCCAAAGGGCACAGATAACGGCAATAGAACCGTTCAATAAACAGCCCGATGCCCAGCAGCACCGTGGCAAACAACACAAACGGCCATTCGCGGGCAAATTTCAGGATGATGGTGGTTTTGAACGGCTCGATCTCGGCATATTGCTCGGCCAGCGCCATCGATACCAGCGATAGCCCAAACAACCCCAGAAAGATTATATATTTCAACGGCCAAAGGCGTTCATGCAGGCCCCATGGCAGGGTCCATTGCAGCACTTTGAAAAACCGTGCAATCTGGTTGGTGATTTCCTGCAAGGCCCCGAACGGGCACAGCCAGCCGCAATAGCCACCGCGCCCCCAGAACAAGATGGTTACCGCCACCGAAACCCACAGGATAAACACCAGCGGGTCTAGCAAAAATGCATCCCAGCCAAAGCCTTCGCGCAGGGAAACCCCCAGCGCCATCAGATTTACCACCGAAAGCTGGGCGTTTTGCGCAAACCCGAGGAAACCCAGCGTCATCACCAGAAACCCCATGCGGAACCAGTAAAAAGCACGCGCATGGCGGGTGGCTTGAAACTGGAAAAAGAACACGCCGGTCAGTACGGTCAACATGCCGACCAGCAAACCGATCTCGACCTTTTTGCCCTGCCAGATACGTTTCCATAACAGCGTGCGGGCATCTTTGTCGGATTGGATTTCCGCGTCCAGCGGCGCTTGGGGTTTGGCCAAAGCGGTCAGATAGCGCGGCGGCAGATTATAGCCCAGATCATAGGTCAGATAGGTTCTTTCAATCGGACCAACCGAACGCTGCACCAAAAGCTGGATCCGAAAAGGCCGGGTTGGGTCAAACCCTGAATCTGCCGGAATTTTAAAAATATCCATTTCGGTAAAACTTGGCGCAGCTTCGGCCGCCACCACCCGCAAGCGGTTATGGCCACGATCGCGAAACCGCACCGAAATATCACCCTGCACCAGCTGGATACGGTCAAATATGCCACCGCGCACATAGCCGGAACCCTTAAACGAATAAATCCCGCGCCCCATAAGCAAAATGGCATTGTCGCCCTCGTCCATCCATTCGGTCAGGTTATTATATTCATTTTCGCCCAGCAGGCTCAGGCCAATACCGGGGGCGGAGACCAGCGCAAGGTTAAGGTCAATATAGATGCCTTCGGGCGGGCCATCCTCGGCGTATTTCAACACGCGCGGGTCACCTGTGGCCGCAAAAGCCGCGTTGATCTGGCCAATATCCAGCGTCAGGCGGCGCACAGAACCATCGCCAACCAGTGTTTGCCAGTCATATACAGCGGTTTCCTGCATATTCAGCACATGGGTCGGGCCAGCTTCGGCGGCGCTGTTATCCAACCCGCCAAGACCTAATATTCGCGCCACTTTGATAGAGGACCGCACCACGGAATCGTCAATAATCATGATGGTAACGGTTGCGCCGGAAATAATCTCGACATCATGGCCCACACCTTCGGCGGCGGCCTCGGCGACGATATCAAGGCCGATATAGCTTTGGGTCATATCCCTGATTTTGCTTTCGGGAATGCCAATCAATACAATCGGTTCGTGATGTTCAACCAGTTCCGCCCGCAACAACCGACCATCCAGGTCCATCGCCACCATCATATGGATCGGCTTGCCGGAATATCCCGTAGTGCCAACAAAATCGGAGGTAATATAGGCATAGCCCAGCAGTTCCGAGCCATTCAGCACCGGCACAACCGGAATATCGCTACGCATCTCGCCATAAGCGGTGGCGCCATCAACCAGATCACTGGCAGGAAGCTGTGCGATAAACCGCGTGAGTTGCGGCGTGTCTTGTGCGCGGGCAAAACTGCCCACCAGCACCAGCGCAAAAACAAAGGTTAAAGTTGCGCCAAGGCGTGTCATCAAAGCCATAATGCCCCCCGTAAAACAGGGCTGGATATGGCAGACTCTTTGGAAGCCAAAGAGAGGTAATCAAGCATAAATGTTGTTTCACTTCCTAAAGGCGGGCCGCGACTTGCCGCCCAATATTGCTCCGCTCCGGTTACAAAAACCTCAGTGCCAGAACAGAGTTGAAAACCGGTTAATCCGTATGCAGGCGCAAAATTGCCCGAAGCGGCACATCCGGCATAGCTGGCCGTAAGCTGCACCTTGCACAGGTCACAATGGGCGCAATCATCCTGCGGCATTTCGTCTTCAAGCTGCACCATTTTGCTGCCCGCGCCATCGCAAATTTCGATCCACATTCCCGTATTGCCTTGAACCGCGCCGACCGAAATGGTTTGCCCGAACAACATCATAATCAAAGCCAACAGACCAAACAGCCGCTGCACCGCCAAAAGGCGGCGTGGTGGATTTGATTTGGGGGGTTGGCGCATTAAAACCGACTCGCTTGGGCTGAATTCGGCATATCTTAGTATGTAGAAACCCGCCTCGAATTGATCTTTGTCAACTAAACGCCGGAATATTCCCTTTTTGTGGAAAACAATGTTCAATTACAGATGCACAAGGTCCGGCATGGCGTTGCGCCTGCCCGCAAACATCCGCAACTGTCAGGTATTTGCGATCCGGATATTTACGCCATGCTGTTTGCAAATGTCGCGCAAGGCTTCGGATTGCAATTTATCGGTAAAAATACTGTCAATTTCGGAAATATGGCCAATGCGGATCGGGGCTGACCGCTCCAGCTTGCTGCTGTCAGACACTAGAAAAACCCGTCTTGCATTGGCAATAATGGCTTGGGCAACCCGGACCTCGCGATAATCAAAATCCAGCAAGGCACCGTCTTCGTCAATCGCCGATACGCCTATTATGGCAATATCCGCTTTGAATTGCTGCACCGTATCAACCGTGCTTTCGCCCACCAGCCCACCATCGGAGCGGCGCAACATGCCCCCTGTTACCACCACATCACAATGGGGGTTGTCGGCCAGAATATTGGCGATATTCAGATTATTGGTAATCACCATGATATTGCGGTGATTATTCAGCGCCCGCGCCACGGCCTCTGTGGTGGTGCCGATATTGATGAACATCGACGCATCATCGGGAATTTCTGCTGCACAAAGCGCACCAATGGCTTTTTTGACATCCGCCGCAATATTGCGCCGCGCCTCATACGCCATATTGGCAACACCGGATTCAAGCACCGCGCCGCCATGCACCCGCGCCAGATGCCCCTGATCGCACAGATCATTCAGATCTCGACGGATGGTTTGGGGCGTAACCCGAAGCAATTCGGACAAATCATCCACCAAAACCCGACCGGATTTTCGCGCTGTATCAATAATTTGTTGGTGACGAAATGAAAGTGACACAATGGGGCCTTAAGGGTTTTGCAAGTCTTTGAGTATCGCCTTGCATCCCCGCACGTCAAGTCGGCAAAAAACATTGGCATGCGGGATGTGAAAATATAAACGAACATTACGAATGAAAACTTGACTAATTACGAAAATATCGCAATCCTTCCGGCTTAATTCGAATTTTCGCAAAAATTCGCAAAAACAAACGAAAACAATCATCCGAACCAACTCAGGAGGAAACGTAATGAAACTTACCAAATATGTATTGGGTGCTGTAACGGCGGCGGCATTTGCCGGTGGCGCAGTGGCCCAGACCGAAATTTCTTGGTGGCACGCCATGGGTGGCGCCAATGGCGAACGCATTGACCGGATCGCGGCAGGGTTTAATGAATCCCAGTCGGATTATATAGTCACCCCGTCTTTCAAGGGCAACTATACCGAAACCATGACTGCCGCGGTTGCTGCGTTTCGTGCTGGCGAGCAACCCCATATTGTGCAGGTATTCGAGGTTGGCACCGCCACCATGATGGCTGCCGAAGGCGCGGTTTATCCGATTTCGGAATTGATGGATGATGCGGGCGTTCCGTTTGACCAATCGGTCTATTTGCCAGCAGTTGTGTCTTATTACCAAACCCCCGAGGGTGATCTGCTGTCGATGCCGTTCAATTCCTCGACCCCTGTGCTTTGGTATAACAAAGACGCATTTGCCGCAGCCGGCATTGAATCACCCCCGACAACATGGGACGAAGTCAATGAAGCCGCGCAAAAGCTGCTCGATAGCGGCATGACCTGCGGGTATTCGTTTGGCTGGCAATCCTGGGTGATGATCGAAAATTATGGCGCTTGGCATGATATTCCGATGGGCACCGAGGAAAACGGTTTTGCCGGGCTTAACACCCGCTTTACCTTTAACAATGATGCGGTGGTCAACCGCCTGCAATCCATTGCCGACAGTCAGGAATCGGGCATTTTCAAATATGGTGGCCGTCGTGGCGACAGCCTGTCGCTGTTTACCTCGGGTGAATGCGGCATGTGGATGAATTCATCTGCCTATTATGGCTCGATGGTTTCACAAGCCGAATTCGAATTTGGCCAAACCATGCTGCCGCTGGATACGGATGTTGCATCGGCGCCGCAAAACTCGATCATTGGTGGTGCAACCCTTTGGGTGCTGCGCGGCAAAGACGAAGCCAGCTATCCCGGTGTTGCCGAATTCATGAACTACATGTCCTCGCCCGAAGTGCAGGCATGGTGGCATCAGGAAACCGGCTATGTGCCGATCACCTCTGCCGCTGGCGTTCTGTCAGCCGAACAAGGGTTTTATGATGAAAACCCGGGCACAGATACCGCGATTGTGCAGCTAAGCCTGAACACACCCACAGTAAATTCCCGTGGTTTGCGTTTTGGTAACTTTGTGCAGATCCGCGACATCATCAACGAAGAGATGGAAGCGCTCTGGGCCGGTCAGGTAACCGCACGCGAGGCCATGGACACGGCTGTTGCACGCGGTAATGATCTGCTTGAGAAATTCGAAAAAGCGAATAACTAACTTTCTTTCGCAAATCTCCGGCCCGGGCATCTCCCTCCCGGGCCGGAACCTTACCCATTTACGGAATTCCCTATGCTAAAACGTGTTCATTTTGGCCCGTCATTATTGCCGTTTTTGCTGGTTGCGCCACAAATCGCCGTAACATTGGTGTTTTTCATGTGGCCCGCCGGACAGGCACTTTACCAGTCATTTCTGCTCGAAGACATGTTTGGCCTAAGCAGCGAATTTGTCTGGTTTGAAAATTTCAAGGACCTGTTTTCCGACAGCTATTATCTGGGTGCCTTCAAACGCACCGCGCTGTTTTCTTTTGCGGTTGCCAGTATGGCCATGGGCATCGCGCTGGTGCTGGCCGCCATGGTAGACCGTATTATCCGTGGCGTTTACGCCTATCGCACCCTGCTGATCTGGCCCTATGCGGTGGCCCCCGTTGTGGCGGGTGCGCTTTGGGTGTTTATGTTTGACCCGACATTGGGCATTTTTGCCTATGCGCTGAACACCATCGGCTATGACTGGAACCACAAACTGAACGGCGGCGAAGCCATGACCTTGGTGGTGATGGCCGCCACATGGAAACAAATCGCTTATAATTTCCTGTTTTTTGTTGCCGCTATCCAGAGCATCCCCAAACCGTTGATCGAGGCCGCTGCCATTGACGGTGCCGGCCCGTTCAAACGGTTCTGGACCATTATCTTTCCGTTAATCACCCCGACCATGTTTTTCTTGCTGGTGGTTAATATTGTCTATGCGTTTTTTGATACCTTCGGCATTATCCACGCCATCACCCAAGGCGGCCCGTATCGCGCCACCGAAATTCTTGTTTACAAGGTCTGGTATGATGGTTCGGTGGCAATTGATCTTGGTTCATCTGCTGCACAATCGGTTATTCTGATGGCAATTGTGATTGTCATGACGGTGGTGCAGTTCCGTTATATTGAACGAAAGGTCGAATACTGATGATTGAAAATCGCCCTTTTGTGACATTTCTGGCCCATGCCGTTCTGGTGCTTGGGGTGCTTCTGGTTGCCTTTCCAATCTGGATCACCTTTGTTGCCGCCACCCACGAGGCCGCGCGCATGACCCAGGTGCCATTGCCGCTTTGGCCCGGGGACCAGTTTTTTGTCAATCTGAAAACCGTAATGCTGGACGGGGTCGGCGGTGAAAACGCCACGCCGGTCTGGTTGATGATGTCCAACAGCCTGTTGATGGCGATGATGATTGCCGTAGGCAAAATCACCATTTCGTTGCTATCGGCCTTTGCGATCGTTTATTTCCGGTTTCCGTTTCGCATGGGGTTTTTCTGGATGATTTTTATCACCCTGATGCTGCCGGTGGAGGTTCGGATTTTCCCGACCTTCAAGGTCGTCGCCGATTTGGGCATGTTGAATTCCTATTGGGGCATGACCATTCCGCTGATTGCATCGGCCACAGCCACGTTTATGTTCCGGCAGGTTTTTCTAACCATCCCCGATGAAATGCTGGAGGCCGCGCGGGTTGACGGCGCCGGACCAATGCGGTTTTTCTGGGATATTCTGATCCCGCTGTCGCGCACCAATATTGCCGCGCTGTTTGTGATTATGTTTATTTATGGCTGGAACCAGTATTTATGGCCGCTATTGATCACCACCGAAACCGGATATTTTACCGTGGTGATGGGCATCAAACAAATGCTCGAGGCTGCTGAACAAGCCCCCGATTGGCACCTGATTATGATGACCGCGCTTTTGGCCATGTTGCCGCCGATTGTGGTGGTGCTGTCGATGCAGAAAATGTTCGTCAAGGGTTTGACGGAAACCGAGAAATAGGATTTGGATATGGCTAGAATTACCCTTGAAAATGTGAAAAAATCCTATGGCAAGGTTGATGTCATTCACGGGATTGACTGGGAAATAAATGATGGCGAATTTGTGGTGATTGTCGGCCCGTCGGGCTGCGGCAAATCCACCTTGCTGCGCATGATCGCCGGGTTGGAAAGCATTACATCGGGCGATATTTCCATTGGTGATCGTGTGGTCAACAAGCTGGAACCGGCCGAGCGCGACATTGCCATGGTGTTCCAGAACTACGCGCTTTATCCACATATGTCGGTTTATAAAAACATGGCCTACGGGCTAAAAATCAAAAAAATTCCTGCGGATGAAATTGATCGCCGGGTGCGTGACACCGCCAAATTGCTGGAGATCGAAGAATATCTGGACCGCCAGCCCCGCGCCTTGTCGGGCGGGCAACGCCAGCGGGTCGCCATGGGCCGCGCCATTGTGCGCCAGCCCAGCGTGTTTCTGTTTGACGAACCGCTTTCCAACCTTGATGCCAAATTGCGGGTGCAAATGCGGCTCGAGATTAAACGCTTACAAGAAAATCTGGGGATTACCTCGGTTTATGTAACCCATGATCAGGTCGAGGCCATGACCCTTGGCCACCGGCTGGCGGTATTGAATGCGGGCTATGTTGAACAGCTTGGCACTCCGATTGAAATTTACGAGCGGCCCGAAACCGTGTTTGTTGCCGGTTTTATCGGCTCTCCGTCCATGAACCTGATGCCTGCAACCATCAGCGCTGATGGCACCGGTGCCGAACTGGCGGGCGGTAGCAAGGTTGCGTTGTCGCAGGTTCAGGTGCCCGGGCAATCAGTAACCTTTGGCATTCGTCCCGAGCATATCAAAATTGGCAAAACCGAAACCTCATTGCCGTTCACGGTTGCGATTTCTGAACTGTTGGGCGCGGATACACTGGTTTACGGGTCGCTGAGTGCGGGCACGCAAATGGTGATCAGGTTAGAAGGTATCCGCAAATTATCCGAGGGCGAACAGCTGGATATTGGTTTTCCGGCAGATCAGCATCACCTGTTTGACGGGGCAACTGGAAAGCGGATTTAGCCGGACGTTAAAGCCAGCCATAAAAATCCTAATCCAAGAAAAATGCTAAGCGGTGCAAATGCCCGTCGATCAAGCGTTCGGAACGGCTCGCATGCTTTGGCAAGCGGGCCAAAGGGCATATAGGTCAACACCCCGCGCCCGATAAAAATTGCGGCCAACAATAACGCGAGCTTACCCTGAATGGCAGCAAGCCATGGCAAGTCAATCACCCCAGCCGCCCATAACGCGGCGACGCCCATGGCCGAAAAGCAACCGGCAACAAACACCGTCAATACGGTTGGTGGCATGGTATCGGGGTTTTGAACCCCGGCAACCATGGCTGACAATTCTTTGCCGCTGCGCGCTGGCCAGTAAACGCCAAATGCCCACAGAATATGAATGGCAGCAATGGCCTGTAACACTGCAAAAATCACCCATGCAATCATCTTATCCTCCATCCATACGTTAGCGTATGTTTGCAGTCTGGATGGGGTGTTGTCAATACGCTAGCGTATGGTTTAGCAAAGCAGGTCGCAAAATCAGGCTTAATCCGCCAGCTTCTTAACCGTCATAAACAGGGCATCGCTGGTGCAGGCGGCCTCCCGCGCGGCGCGCCATGTGGTTTCGATCCATAGCCGGTCTTTGCCTTCAAACAGGTCGGGGTTTTCGCCTTGGGGTTTATTAAAATGCACCCAGTGGAAATAGTTGAATATCCCGTAGCGTTGATACCCCGTTACCTTGATCGACGCATCCGGCGCGGCCATCCATGCGGTTTTCTCCAGCAATGCCGGCGTAAAATAGGAGATATGTTCAACCATAAACCAGCGGTCCCGAAATGCGGGGGAAAGCGCCATTAGTTCATCATTCCGGTTTGGAACCTCGACACATAAAGTGCCGCCTTTGCGCAACAATTTGAACGCATTTCGAAGCAATCCGACCGGATCATCCAGATGCTCCAGCACATGCCACATTGTCACCAGATCAAACTGTGCCCGATGTTGTTCTGCATAAGCATCATCCAGAAAATCGGCCGCCAAATCCAGATTTGCCACAGCGGGCAAATCAGCCATCAATTCGCGGCCCTTTTCAATTCTTGATTTGCTGGGGTCAAGCACCAGAACCTCTGCGTTTGGCAGTTTGTTTGCCAAAATATTGCCGAAAAACCCATAACCGCCGCCAACATCAATCGCCGTAAAGCCGGATGTTTCGCCTGCGGGTAAATCTATGCCTTGATCCGCAAACCTGTCAAAACGGCGCCGCGCCTCGACCCAGCTATGGTTAACAATCGTTTCAAAGGCTGTGCCGTAATTTTCAATGACATTATTGACCTGCCCGTCTTTTTCGTAGAAATCAGAGCTGTAAAACGGTGGATTTAACTGGCAATGGCCGCAAGTCCCGCATTCAACAACCGCCAAGGTGCCGCTTTTGTCACCTTTGACAAAATCACTGGTTGTCACCCCGACTGTGCCGGAATTGCATAATACGCAGCTAAATTCTTTTCCTGACAATGTTTTGATCCTTTGATTTCATATTCCCGATTTTGGTAGCCGTTTTGAACCCGTTAGTCATTACCAAATTATCAATGCCACACAAAACAGGAACCCTCCCGCCTGTTTATCAGCCAATTTGTGCCAAATTGACTAAAATCAGTTGGGCCATGCCTCGGCTTCGCCTCGGTGGTCAAACCTGTTAGATCAGATGCAAAGCCACGCGCTGTTACTGCGTTTATTGCGGATTTCCTGTCTGGGTTGGCTAAAATGGGTCACCTAACCGAATCTCACTGCCCTGCAAAGGGATTTCTTAAAGGTGCTTTAATAAGCGATAATTCTGATAGCCAAAAAGCCAGCTCTGAACGAGCGTTGCAGGAGGCCGCCGAGCGGCGTTTGAAGGCGAAGGTGAGCGACATGCCAACGGAGCTGGGAGGCCGAGACAGGCCGGAACCGGTACGATTTGGCGATTGGGAGAAAAAGGGGATTGTGTCGGATTTTTAAGCTACTCAATGTCATTCGAACGCTTAAGCATTTGAAATTGTTTCATTTTCAGTAGCATGCAAATTATTAGCCTCCTGATATCTCTCGTATTTTTGTTGACTTACAATCGATTGTAAGGTAAATTCGCAATTGGAAACGGCGGGCCATGGCCCGCCGCTTTTTGTCCCCCAACGGGGCTGCACATCACGGGAGCTAATTAGTCATCCCGTGATCTGGGTTCACTTTCTGGGTTCCATATTTGGATTCCTAGTAACTCCCAGCAGCTTCCAGTGCTGGGTCTGGCCTACGGACCGTAGGAAATTCAACGTCGGCCTGACGGCACGACGTTATGGTTAGAGGAAACTGCAATTTCCTCGGTGTCTGAGCTGCCCTAGGGCAGCTCATTCTCTTTGTGGGTTTAACCGTTTGATTCATTCGGCATAACCCAACCGTCAACACTTTTGGCAATTTTTCCATCATTCTTCAATTTGGTCAGCCTAGTCCGAACTGAATTAATTGTTGTCTTTATACCTAACTGACTTGAAACAAAGTCAAAAATTACCATTGGTTTTTTACGGCCATTATTAACAGCCTCCACAACAGCTTCGTCAATAGTTAGAGCTTTTGGTGCCCGAATTTTAGGCTGTCGCAACATGCTGTGTCTGTTGTCACTTTTTGAATGACTGCTATTTATAGCATTTAGGGCAGTATCAATATCACGTAATTCTTCTTGCTGATCTCTAATGGCCTTAAGGATTTCTTCCTTACGGGTTTGCAAATATTGGCTAGTGTCCATAGCGTGCTCCTTGAGAATCGGTTAGATGGAGTATAATAGAGCATATATAATAGCGCAAGCCCTATTATATTCTCCTATTATAGTATGGTCCAAAAAGTGAACATCTTTACTAATAGCCTAATGACTCAGGCTCATTTCTAACTGCCAACGCTAATTGCTTCTTCTTTTCAAAAATACTCAAAAGCCAGCGCAGCGACCCCCGATGTGCGCAGCACGAGGGCGTGGCCCAAGCGCAGCGCGGGAGTGCTCCTTAACAATCAATAAATCCCCCTTGCATTCCCCTTCCCCCCGCTCTATATCCACCTCAACAGCGGCAGTTGGCTTCCACCCCCAACCTCCACCGAACGTTTTAACGGGCCGTGCGCCCGTTTTTTTGTGCTTAAGGATACCATGTCTGACCTGATCGCCACTTCGGCCATTGATCGCCGGCTTGCCAATATTATCACCCCGACCATTGAGGGTATGGGCTATGAACTGGTGCGTCTGCGCCTGATGACCGGCAAACGCACCACCTTGCAAATTATGGCGGAACGCCCCGAGGGCGGCATTGAGGTGGATGATTGCGCCAAAATCTCTACCGCCATATCAGCGGTGCTGGATGTCGAAGACCCGATTGGCGATGAATACGCGCTGGAGGTGTCCTCGCCCGGCATTGACCGGCCTTTGACTCGGCTCAAGGATTTCGAGACCTTTAACGGCTATCAAGCCAAATTGCTGACCTCGGAATTGATTGACGGTCGCAAACGGTTTTCCGGCGAATTGCGCGGCGTTGAAGGCAATGAGATTTTAATCGAAATCCCCGAAGGCACGATTGGCCTGAATTTCGACTGGCTGGTCGAGGCCAAGTTGCTGCTGACCGATGATTTGATCAAAGAAATGCTAAAAGCGCGCAAGGATGCGGGCACCTTGAAAACACAAGATTTTGACGAGATTGAAACCTCGGACAAGGAAGAGGAATAAAAAATGGCTATTACCAGTGCAAACCGTCTGGAATTGTTGCAAATCGCTGATGCAGTAGCGCGCGAAAAGATGATTGACCCCGGCCTTGTGATCGAGGCCATGGAAGAAAGCCTCGGCAAAGCTGCGAAATCCCGTTATGGCGCCGAATATGACATTCGCGCCAGCATTGATCGCAAAACCGGTGAGCTGTCCATGACCCGTTGCCGCACGGTTGTATATGATGACGAGCTGGAAAATACTTTTACCGAGCTGACCTTGGATGATGCCCGCGAAATTGACCCGAATGCCGAGATCGGCACCGTGTTGACTGACGATTTGCCGCCAATGGATTTTGGCCGGATCGCCGCGCAATCGGCCAAGCAAGTTATTATGCAAAAAGTGCGTGAAGCCGAACGCGCGCGTCAATATGAAGAATTCAAAGACCGCGTTGGTGAAATCATCAACGGGGTTGTTAAACGGGTTGAATATGGCAACGTGATTGTCGATGTGGGCCGTGGCGAGGCGATTTTGCGCCGTGATCAATTGATCAACCGCGAACCGTTCCGCACCAATGACCGGGTTCGGGCCTATATTCGCGATGTGCGCGAAGAAGTCCGCGGCCCGCAGATTTTCCTGAGCCGCACCGCGCCGGAATTTCTGGCGGAATTGTTCAAAATGGAAGTGCCTGAAATTTACGACGGTATTATTGAAATCAAAGCCGTGGCCCGTGATCCCGGCTCGCGCGCCAAAATCGGCGTGATCAGCCATGACAGCTCAATCGACCCTGTTGGCGCCTGCGTTGGTATGCGCGGCAGCCGTGTTCAGGCGGTTGTTAATGAATTGCAAGGCGAGAAAATCGACATTATCCCGTGGAATGATGATGCGCCAACATTCCTTGTGAATGCTTTGCAACCTGCCGAGGTTTCCAAGGTTATTCTGGATGAAGAAGCCGAACGTATCGAGGTTGTGGTGCCCGATGAGCAACTAAGCCTTGCCATTGGTCGTCGTGGCCAAAACGTGCGTCTGGCCAGCCAGCTTACCGGTTTTGACATTGATATCATGACCGAGGCAGACGAATCCGAGCGCCGTCAGGCAGAATTCACCGCCAATACCAAAGTGTTCATGGATTCGATGAATGTTGACGAATTGGTCGCGCAATTGCTGGTCTCCGAGGGTTTTGTCACCCTTGAGGAAGTAGCCTTTGTCGAGGTTGACGAATTGGCCGCCATTGACGGGTTTGACCCCGAAACCGCCGAAGAACTTCAGGCCCGTGCGCGGGAATCACTGGAGGAGTTGAACGCTGCATCCATTGCCAAAGCCCGCGAACTGGGTGTTGAACAAAGCCTGTTTGATTATGAAGGCCTTAGCCCGCAAATGTTTGTCGCCTTGGCCGAAGACGGTATTCTGACATTGGAAGAATTCGCCAAATGCGCGGATTGGGAATTGGCTGGCGGCTATACCACCATTGACGGCAAGCGCGTCAAAGACGACGGTTTGCTGGAAAAATTCGATGTTGGTCTGGAGGAAGCACAGGTCTTGGTGATGAATGCACGGGTGATGCTCGGCTGGTTAACCCAGGAAGAGCTGGACGCGCAAAACGCACCCGAAGCCGATGCCGAAACAGACGCCGAGACAGATCAGGAGGCCGAAGCCTAATGTTGGGCTTCGGGGGTTTTGAACATGACACGTGGTGGTCACAAAATTAAATCAGGCGCTCCGGAACGTCGCTGCATTGCCAGCGGCGAATCCGGTCCGACCAAAACAATGGTTCGCTTTGTGGTGGGGCCGGATGCGGAAGTGATTCCCGACATTGCCGGTAAACTGCCCGGGCGTGGTATTTGGGTAACGTCTGAGCGTTCCGCCATTGATTTGGCGGTTAAAAAGGGTTTGTTCTCAAAGGCAGCCAAAACCAAAGTCAAGGTTGCGGATGATCTGGCGGATCAAGTTGAAAAGCTGCTTCGCCAACGCCTGACCAACACAATTGCCATGGCACGCAAGGCGGGGATCGCGATTTGTGGGCTTGAAAAGGTAAAAATCTCGTTGGAAACCGGCAAAGCCAAGCTGCTTTTGCAAGCCTCAAACGGCTCGGAACGGGCAAAACGCGAATTAAGGCCGCCAAATGGCGAAGAAACACGGATTCAGTGCTTAAATAGCGACGAATTGGGTTTGGCTTTTGGCCGTGATAATGTGATACATGCCGCGATAATGCCCGGCGGGATCAGTAAGCGAGTCCTTTTGGAAGCAAATCGATTGATTGGTTTGCAAAAGGTTGAATGATTTTGCCCCTCGCGGGGTTACGAAAATGCCAAATTCCGGTTTGGCTTTGAAAGGTTAAGAATGAGCGATACAACAGGCAATGATGGCAAAAAACCGCTGGGACTTAAGGGCGGCACTGTTCGGCAGAGCTTCTCTCATGGGCGGAGCAAGGCTGTTGTTGTTGAAACAAAACGCCGTCGCGTAATTGTGCCAAAACCCGGTTCGGCTGCCAAAGCCGCGATCAAATCCGGTGCGGGGCATTTATCCGACACGGAATTGGCGCGCCGTAAAAAGGCGCTCGAAGCTGCGCGGGCGATGGAATCCGAACGCGCCGCCAAGGAAAAGGCCGATTCAGAAGCGCGCGAGAAAAACCGCTCGGAACGCCGTGCCGAAAAAGACGCCGCCGAGCGCGAAGCGGCTGAAACCGAAATTCGCAAACAGCGCGAGGCCGAAGAAGCCACCGTAAAAGCCGCCGAAGCCGCAAAAACTGTCGAGGCTGCAAAACCAGCGCGCAAAGTGCTAAGTGGTTCTGCCGCACCAAAACAACGCGGCAACGGCAAAAAAGAAGATGATGTCGCGGCATCACAAGTCGCGGGTGCCCGCGCCGAAGCAGGCCGTGCCACGACGTTCAAAAAACCCGACGCCAAACCGGCCAGCGCGCCTGACCGCAAACAACAGCGTGGCAAAGGCGGGGCTGATCGTCGCCGCTCTGGCAAGCTGACCATCAACCAGGCCCTTGGTGGCGGTGGGCGTCAGCGGTCTATGGCCGCCATGAAACGCCGTCAGGAACGCGAAAAGCGTAAAATGATGGGCGGCCCTGTTGAGCGCGAAAAAGTATTCCGCGAAGTGCAGGTGCCTGATGCCATTACTGTGCAGGAACTGGCCAACCGCATGACCGAACGGGTCGCGGCAGTGGTAAAAGCCCTGATGACCAATGGTATCATGGCCACGCAAAACCAGACGATTGACCATGAAACCGCAGAATTGATTGTTGAGGAATTCGGCCACAAAGTGGTGCGGGTTTCCGATGCAGCGGTTGAGGATATCATTGTTGAAGCACCCGAAAACGATGCTGAAAACCAAATTCCGCGCCCACCGGTGATTACCATCATGGGCCATGTTGACCATGGTAAAACATCCTTGCTGGATGCGATTCGCAAAACCAACGTGGTTTCCAGTGAAGCAGGCGGCATTACCCAGCATATCGGCGCTTATCAGATCGAGGCCGATGATGGTTCCTCATTGACCTTTCTTGATACGCCCGGCCACGCGGCGTTTACCTCCATGCGGGCGCGCGGTGCCAATGTGACCGATATTGTTATTCTGGTTGTGGCCGCTGATGACAGCGTTATGCCCCAAACCATCGAGGCCATTCACCACGCCAAAGCCGCCAATGTGCCGATGATTGTCGCGATTAACAAAATTGACCGCGAAGGTGCCGACCCCACCAAAGTGCGCACTGAGTTATTGCAACATGAAGTTATTGTTGAGGCTATGTCAGGCGAAGTTCTGGATGTCGAAGTATCCGCCATTACCGGCGAAGGTCTTGATAAACTGGTTGAAAATATCAGCCTTCAGGCCGAATTGCTGGAACTGAAAGCCAACCCTGATCGCCCAGCCGAAGGCGCGGTGATCGAGGCCAAGCTGGATGTGGGCCGTGGCCCTGTTGCCACGGTTCTGGTGCAAAAAGGCACCTTGCGGCGCGGCGATATTTTTGTAGTTGGCGAGCAATGGGGCAAAGTGCGCGCCTTGATTGATGACCAAGGCAACCGCATTGAGGAAGCAGGGCCATCAACCCCGGTTGAGGTTCTGGGCCTGAATGGTTCCCCCGAGGCGGGCGATGTTTTGAACGTGGTGCCGGATGAGGCCCGCGCGCGTGAAATCGCCGATTATCGTGCCCAAGTCGCCAAAGACAAAAAAGCGGCGGCAGGTGCCGGCACCACATTGGATCAGCTTTTGGCCAATGCCAAGGCGAATGAAAGTGTATCCGAGCTGCCGATTTTGCTAAAAGCCGATGTTCAAGGTTCTGCCGAGGCCATCTTGCAAGCCTGTGAAAGAATCGGCAATGACGAGGTTCGCGTGCGGGTTCTGCATTCGGGCGTTGGCGCGATTACCGAATCGGATATTACCCTGGCCGAGGCATCCGGCGCGCCGGTAATTGGCTTTAACGTGCGGGCCAATGCGCCAGCGCGCAATGCTGCCAACCAAAAAGGCGTTGAAATCCGCTATTATTCGATCATTTATGATCTGGTGGATGACATCAAAGCTGCCGCATCCGGGTTGCTCTCGCCTGAAATCAAGGAAACTTTCCTTGGCAATGCCGAGATCAAAGAAGTGTTCAATATCACCGGCACCGGCAAAATTGCTGGTTGTTTTGTGACCGAGGGCGTGGCCAAACGCCATGCGGGTGTGCGGTTGTTGCGCGATAGTGTGGTGATCCATGAGGGCAAGTTGAAAACGCTTAAACGCTTCAAAGACGAGGTCAAAGAGGTTCAATCCGGTCAGGATTGCGGCATGGCCTTTGAAAATTACGAGGATATTCGCGCTGGCGATGTCATCGAGATTTTCACCACCGAGGAAATTGAACGCAGCCTTTAATCTGTGATTAACCTAATGAATTCAGGCGGTTCCTTCGGGGGCCGCCTTTTTCATAACCATTTATTCAAGAATCACCTGTAAATTCGGATTCGGAGTGGAAAAGGGATTACGGGAATGGGGAATGTGCATTACTTGCATATGGTTGAAACCGGCCATGTGGATTTTGCGGTGATTGCCGCGTTGCAAAAAACGGTCGGGGTTAACCGGTATCAGGAAATCGCCGACGAGGTGATTTTTGAACTGACCGAAAAAATATCGCGATTCAGCAAGGTTGTTATTGCCAATAACGCCAAAGCCATCATCCGGCATGGCACGGAAATCAAGCTGATCGCGGCAAAAATAGGGCTGTGCGGGGTGGTGGATGTAACGCAAGCCGCATTGGCGGCATCGGCGCGGGCTGATTTAACCGCGCTTTCGGCATTAAATGCACGGCTGGTGCGCATTGCCGAAGGGTCTTTGTTTTTACTGGTAGAAATTGATATCCAAGCCCCTTAAAGGCTTGCGATATATGGCGCGGGTTGTAGGCTTTGACCAAAAAAGGACACGCCATGCCCCCGAATTTTGCGCCGCGAAACGACAACAATATCCCGCTTTATGTGGTTAACAAGGATGCGCTGGACCACACATTGCAACAGCTTGAACCACCGGCGCGCGCTTGGGTTATTGCATCGGGGTTTACCGCAAAACTGGGCCAAACCTGTGTGATTCCCGAGGCTGACGGCTCCATTCAAACGGTTTTGGCGGGTTGGGGTGATGCAAAATCCCGCAATCGCGGCCGGTTTCATATGGCAACCATTGCTGCCAAACTGCCCGCAGGTGATTACAAAATAGAATCAGGATTAAATCAGTTTGAACGCTATGAGGCAGCGCTGGCATGGCTTTTGGGCAGTTACAGGTTTGACCGCTATACCGAAAAACCAGCTATCAAAGCCCGTTTGGTGGAACCTTTTGGCGTTGAAAATGCTCGGGTTCTGGCCGAGGCCGAGGGCAGTTTTTTAACCCGTGATCTGATCAACACCCCGACAAACGATATGGGGCCGGAACAGCTGGAAACCGCTTTTTTTGATCTTGCCAAAAAATTCAAGGCGCGTGTCAGCAGTATTATTGGCGATGATCTGTTGCGTGAAAACCTGCCACTGATCCACGCGGTTGGACGCGCCTCCGACCAAAAACCGCGCTTGCTGGATATGATCTGGGGTGATGAAACCCATCTGAAAATCACCCTTGTTGGCAAGGGAGTTTGTTTTGATACCGGTGGTTTAAATATCAAACCGGGCAGTTCGATGGGCTTGATGAAAAAAGATATGGGCGGGGCGGCCAATGTGATGGGGTTGGCGCATATGATCATGGCGCTGGGGCTGAATGTGCGTTTACGGGTGCTGGTTCCGGCGGTGGAAAATTCGATCTCGGCAGGGGCGTTTCGCCCGCAAGATGTGCTGACCAGCCGCAAGGGGCTTACGGTCGAGATCAACAATACCGACGCCGAAGGCCGGTTGGTGCTGGCGGATGCGCTGGCGATGGCGGATGAAGAATCGCCCGATTTGCTGATCTGTATGGCCACATTAACCGGCGCGGCGCGGGTGGCATTGGGGCCAGATATGCCGCCGTTTTTCACTGATGATTCCAAACTTGCCCATAAAATCGCAGCCGCAGCAAAAGCCACCGCAGATCCGCTATGGCGGCTGCCGTTCTGGGACGCCTATGAGGGCATGATAGAACCGGATATGGCCGATCTGGACAATGCGCCAGCGGGGGGCATGGCGGGGGCGATTACCGCCGCGCTTTTCCTGCGCCGCTTTGTCGAAAACACCCCGCAATTTGTGCATCTGGATATGTATGGCTGGACACCAACCGCCAAACCCGGCCAGCCAAAAGGCGGCGAGGCGCAATCTATTCGCGCCATGTTACAGGTGATTGAAGGGTTTATTACCTAGGGTCATATGAGATGCTTCAGCATGTTACAGAAACTTGCCGGGGCATAATCCCAAAAACTTGAATTGCCCCCTTTCAGAATCGTGCAAAACCCCCTATATATACACCGTCCCTTCGGGGAATATGGTGATAAACGCGCATGTAATAGACGGTTCGGACCCGGGGGCGGTACCCGGCGACTCCACCAAATCTCCCTTCATTTGAGGGATCACGGGGTCGAAACAGGATCGACGGACGTTCAAAGATGTTAGCTTTCATTCGGCGGACTGCCACCGTATCGGCGTAAAATGTACAATTGCAAATGACAATCGTGCTCCGGTAGCTCTCGCAGCGTAAGCTGTGCGAAACACCGAAACCTAACTCCAGCCTATTAGCGTAGTCTGGCGGGGTCCGGAGGAACCTGGCAACAGAATCCTCCACTTATTTTCCTGTTATGTATTGACTATCCTCCGTTCAAAACGGCCCTGATCGCCGCGCGAATTGTAGTTATACCTTTTACAGGAACGGCCAGCGCCCGGCCGCATTTGTATAATCTTACCGATATGCCAGCCGATTTTTATTTTAAATCTGACGGCACGCGGAGGGGGAGCATCATCAGGATTCGAGCGATGATATTTACTTATCTCGGGTTTTTCTATGGTTTATGGTTTAGCGGGGCTTGACCCAGCGCAAGGGCGCGGGGCACCAGAGGCGGTATATTGATAAAAAACACCGGAAAACGCCATGAAAACCACGTCTGAACGCCGCCGCTCCTATAATGGGCCAGTATTTTTCAGCCTCGGCTTCAGGCCGTTTTTCTTTGGCGCGGGGCTGTGGGCGGCTGTCGCCATGGCCCTCTGGGTGGTTTTCCTTACCGCCGGAATTGGTGTGCCCAGCCGCCTGAGCGGGGTCGATTGGCACCTGCACGAATTTTTATTTGGCTACACATCAGCCGTGATTGCAGGTTTTTTGCTTACCGCTGTGCCCAACTGGACAGGCCGCATGCCGGTCATGGGCTGGCCCGTGGCCGCGCTTGCAGGGCTGTGGCTGGCGGGGCGCGTGGCTTTGCTATTCTCCCTCTACCTACCGCCATTGATGGCGCCAATTATTGATCTTTCCTTCATCGCTGTTTTGGCCCTGATTATCGCCCGTGAGGTCATAGCGGGCAAAAACTGGCGCAACCTCAAGGTGCTGATCATTCTGGCGCTCATCGGCGGGGCCAACGGGCTATTTCATTACGAGGCCTATACCACCGCAGGCTATGACGGCTACGGTATCCGCGCGGGTGTGGCGCTTGTCATTATGCTGATCATGGTTGTTGGTGGCCGCATTATTCCCAGTTTTACCCGCAACTGGCTTATGCGCCAACCCGCAGGCCGCTTGCCTGCCCCGATGGGCAATTTTGACAAAACCACCATGGCGCTCAGCGGCATTGCCCTGCTGCTGTGGGCAGTTTTCCCCGAGGCTATCGCCACCCGCCCGATGGCAGCATTGGCGGGCGTGCTCAACCTTATTCGCCTTGCCCGCTGGGCCTCTGAGCGCACATTCAAAGAGCCGCTCCTTGCCATCCTGCATATCGGGTTTTTCTTTATCCCCTATGGCTTTCTAACCATTGCAGCCGGAGATCTCCTCCCCGGCTGGTCCCGCGCCTCGCAAATCCCCCATGCCTGGACAGCCGGCGCCATCGGGCTGGTGACGCTGGCCATGCTCACCCGCACCAGCCTTGGCCATTCGGGCCACCCGCTTAAAGCCACCAAAACTGTCAGCGCAATTTACGCGCTGGTGCTACTTGGTGTGCTTATGCGCATCACGGGCGAGTTCCTGCCCGATGTCGAGCCGTTGCTGCACGCTGCCGCGACTTTCTGGATACTGGGCTTCGGGCTGTTTGCCATTGCCTTCATCCCGATCTTCTTCAAGCCCCGCGTGCAAAAGATGCCGAATATGCGCTAACCCTTTTTCAGAATCGTGCTCCGGTAGTTCTCGCAGCGTAAGCTGTGCGAAACACCGAATCCTAACTCCTGCACGTTAGCGCGTTCAGGCAGGGTCCGGAGGAACCTGGCAACAGAATCCTTCACTTATTTCCCCAAACGCTGTAGAAGTAACCGACCAATCTCGAGGGGATTCATGCGTATTTTAAGCCTGTTGTTTTTTGCAATGCTTGCAGCCCCGGTGGCGCAAGCCCAGCCGCATTTGTATGATCTTACCGATATGCCGACCGATTTTTATTTTGAATCGCCGGGCACGCGCGGCCTGACCAAAATGCGTTTTATTGGCATGGAGCATGGCGCCTATCTGTTTGAAAGCCTGCTTGAAAAACCGGATGGAACCCGGACAATAACCCTTGTTAGGGTCAATAACCAAAGCCAGACCTTGTCCATTCAAAATGACCAAGGCGCCACGGTTTTTGCCCCCCATGATTGCGGCCCGTCTTTGGGGGCCTGTGCATACAGCGTCATGCAAGACGGCAACCTGTATTTGCTTAAGAAACAGACCTTTATTGTAGACGGAGTCATGGTCAGCGACACGATGATTCAAGCCAACGGCGCTTGGGTGCCTTTCAGGCGCACTTGTTCAACCTATGACACATTTGGCTTTTGGATAGATTCGATCAACATCAGGAATGGGCAGGAAGAAAGCGCCAGCACCCGCAGCCTGCCTGCCTTGACACCCGCGCCTGAAACCCGCTTGAAACGGTTACGCCGTATCTGCGCCGGTGGTGCGATGACATCGTGAAAAACACTGGCAGGGGCTAAGAGACTCGAACTCTTGACCTACGGTTTTGGAGACCGTCGCTCTACCAACTGAGCTAAACCCCTGCATCTGTGCCGTGAGGCTCGATA
>JAKITE010000019.1 GCA_021648225.1 Paracoccaceae bacterium | reverse complement strand
AAAGGGCCTCTATTCTTTTCCACTGATCATCCCGCAAAGCATACCGACGCATGAGCCAACTCCTTCAAAGTTGGTTCTCTATGAATCACTTAATTACTGATTTGGGAATCCCCTAAATGATGACACCCCCTAGGCTGTTTCAATATATTTTAGAAATGCATTTTTTTTGCGCTTTTTGCCTGATTATTGGCATTGCGCCATTTTGTTGGAGCGTTGTTCCATGGCTAAACCGGACAAAGCCGAGTTAAAAAAACAAGGTGCCCTGTTAAAAGAAATCATCGCGCAGGCCCGCAAAAAAACCCTCAATTTTGCCTTGTTGCAGGGCAAAGACCAAATGTTTCTGGTCACCCATCTAAAGAAAAATCCGGCGATGCTGCGTAAAGAAGCCAAAAAAGAAGGCGGCGGGCCAAAAGCGGCGATGGGCACCCTTAATGTCGAGGGTAAAAGCCTGATTTTCTCGGTCGAAGACGAACCGCCCGGACCGTTTCCCAAGCTGACCAAAAAGCATTTTATGACCCGTGGCATTCCCGTCAGGGTGACGTTTAAGCTGCCCAACGGCACGGTATTTGACGATGGCGAAGCACCCGAAGCCGAGGCCCAAACCACGCAAAGCCCCCCTGAACCCGAAATTGACGAAGCACTGGGCGCGTCTGTTTTTGGCATGTTCAGCGGCTTGCAATCCGAGCTTGAAGAAAAAATGAACAAAGCCGGTGATGATTTGCGTGGCAGGTTTCAAGACCTGTCAGACAAGTTTAACGATTCCCATGCGGGTAAACAATTTGACCAAGCCGCCGCGTATCTGGGTGATTTGAAAAAACAGCTATCGGATTTTGTTGAGGACGTATCGGAAGACATCGCCGAACAGGTCAGCGGCCCGATTACGCTGTCGCCCGAGCTTCAGAAAAAAATCGATGTGGTAATTGCCAAAGGTGTTTCGGAATTGGAAATCCAGCAAAAATCGGCTGAAGAAAACGCCAAACTGCTGGTCAAAAATGTTTTGGCACAGGTTGAGGAATCCAAAGAATATTTTTCAGAACTGCTGGCACCGGCAACCGAGAAAATTTCGGAAATGATTGCGGAATATCAAAAATACCAAGCCGCCAAAGATCAGCTGAAAGACATGGATCTAAGCGACAAACAAGCCAAAGATCTGGCGCAGCTTTCGCTTGACCACCCTCAAAGTTTTGCCGCAGCCCTTGCGGCGCTAAAATCAATGGATAGCAAATTCGGGGATCTGGTCGCCACGCCAAAAGGCATCAAAGACCTGCGCGCCAAACAACAAGAAGCCAAAAAAATCGCCCAAGCCGCCGAGGCGGTATATAACGCGATTTGGGATAAAAACGATCTGGCACGTGATGCGGTTGCCAAAGCCAAAAAAGATGCTGAGGCCGCGCAGAAGAAACTAACCACCGCGCAACAAGCGCTGGTGAAACTAAAAGCAAAACTGCCAAGTGATCTGTCCAAACTGAGCGAAGTGCAGAAAAAGGCGCTGGCAACCGTTATCAAGATTTTGCAAGCCAATAAGAAACTGTTGGAAGGTGCAAATACTGTTTTAACCGGCAAAGAGGCCGAATTTAACATCACCGACGCAGAATTTAAGGTCCAAGCGGGGGGTTATGGTGGTCTGGAGGATAAACAACGAGAGGCTGCCGAGGCTATTCAAGCTGCTGAAACCAAAAAGAAAATGCTGGATTCCCTGAATGTTGGTGCCTTGTCGCCAGATGCCAAAAACCCGATGAAAGACGAAGATGTTGCCAAAATTCTGGCAGCGGTCGAGGCTGACCCAGAATTTGGCAATGCAGCGCTTGATCTGGTCGCCAGTTCAAATGACAAAGAAAATGTTGCCAAAGGTGCCGGAATGCTGGCCAAGGGCTTGGGCAACGGGTTTGCCGATAAAAACGGTAATACTTTTGGCGCTGATGACGCGGATCGTGCCCGCTATGCGGCGAATGCCTTGAAAATGGGTAATGCACTGGGGGCGGATTATTTTGATAATCTGCAAGGCTTTGTCGCGACAGGCGGGCTGAATAAAGAAACCGAGCTTTCCTTTAACCTTACCCCCGTGAAAAAGCTGGAACAAGAGCGGGCCAAATATGTCAGCGGTGCAATGCTGGATGAAATCGGCCAGCTGGATTCGCAAAGCCTAAAAGCGATCGAAGCCATGAACATGGTGAATTTCCACCCTGATTTGCTGGCCAACAGCACACCCGGCATGAATATGCATTTTGCCGATATGGCAAAAACCATGGCAGACCCAACCCATGCACAGAAAATTCAGGATGTGCTGGATGGGGTAACAACCCCGCCCGTTGAAAGCACTGGCCGTGATCTGGTGGCGCAAGCAACCGGCAAACCACCGGGGGATGTCACTGCGGATGATATTAAAACCGCCGTGATGTCGGCCATGTTTACCCCGCTTGATCAAGGCCCGGTCGGGTCGTGTTTTGCCACCGGTCCGGCGCGCAAGGTGCGCGACAGTGACCCCGCAAAAGCCATGGCGGATATGGCGGAAATCGCCACCAAAGGCACGTTTACCACTGCGCAAGGTATCCCGATCAAAGCGGTTCGAACCAATCTTGGCACCACGCCAGCAGACATCAAGAAAAACAAATTGCCGCCTAATGATAATCCGTTAATGCGGTCTTGGGAATATACCGTGGCCACCGCTGGCGCGCAGCTGGCAAAATCTACCGAAGAACAGATCCTCGATTATCAGCTTTGGGCAACAGGCGCTGATAGCGGCCCCACCGGTGCCAATCTGAACGCGCTTGAAAATCTGGATGGGATGCAAAACTGGGCCATTGTGCAACGCGACCTGAAAGACCTGATCCATGCGGAGCTTGATTTCAGGTATAATGCCACGTCTGACATCAAAAAATCTGCGGATGGGAGCTCCACCAAAGGCAATTTCGAGATTTTCAACAATGGCGGTGAATTCCCCCCGGCTGGCACCATCACCAGCAAGGCTGCCTTTATTAATATCATGTCCAGCCTTGCCATCAAAGCTGCCAAAGCCGAAACCAACCCCGAACTTTCAGCAAAAATTACTGCCCATTGCAGCAGTCAGGCGTTTATCGATTCGGTTTGCCTATGGACCAAGGGCACCGGAACCAACCCGGATGTTATCAAAAAACCTTGGGAACTTTCGGGCGGAGGTTACGCCGCGCCGATGGTCAAAGTTTTGAAGGGCGGCAACCCAGCCACCACAGATGTTCTGGAAGAAAACAAAAAACCCGGAGAGGCGGGCCACAAACCGCCCGGCGAACGCACCAAAAAGATAATGAGCGCATTGCTGACCAGTTTTATAAGCCAAGACCCGGATACAGAAATGGTAAACCTGACCACTGGCGGCATCCACGCGTTTGGAGGCTTACCAAACCATCCTTCGCTTGATAAATTAAAAGAAGGCAACAACCCCGCTGCTGCGATGGAAGAACATTTGTTGAAACCCGGGCGCGAAATGGCGGCCAAAGATATGGAAACAGACACAGCCGCAGTGCTGTTTGACCGCCAGATTGATGCCTATATCAAGAAAAAAGTAGCCTCGGGCAAATATCTGCATGACGATGAAAAAGGTATTGAGCTTATCGAGTTGGCGCGCGCAAAACGCCCAACCAGCGGCATGACCCCCAAAGAACTGAAACAACTGGTTGACGCGACCCTGAAACCGATCATTGATTACCAGCTTAAAACCTATGCCGATAATTGGAAACAATCCGAAACCGCTGCTGGAAACCCGCCTTCGGATGAAGAATACACCAAAAAACTGGCTGGGTATCAAGGCTGGGCGGATTCGGTAAAAGAAGAAACATTTACCAATACCGTGATCAACACGCTGGGCCCGCCGGAATTTGTGATCGCAGATACAAACTGGGGCAGTGGCGCAGGCCACACCTATTTTGTCATTATCGCGGATCCAATCACGGGGGAGCCAAAAATGTTTGAACGCTCCGAACCTGACGGTAAGCTGAAGGCCTCGGGGGATGAATGGGTGGATACAAATTGGAGGGTCACGAAATGACTTTTAACTCAATGATTAAAGGGAGTTATCACAATGTCTGATGAAATTCCAACCGTGGCATTCAGCCAGAATGCAAATGGCGATAGCATCGGTTTTATCGGCGAAAAGCAATACGAATTCCTGACCGATATGCTGCTGGATGGCGGGTTTTTGCGCTATCCAGAAAATGTGGGCCTATTGGCGCAAGCCCTGAACCATTTTGACATGGGCAGGGTGTTTTCGGTGATCGAGGATATTGACGGGTTTACCGCCGCTTTTCGCAAAACCTATGCCGAGGAAGAAGAAAAACCGTTTGATCAATATAATTCCAGCATTTCAGATTTTTCCATGCCGGATCTGGATCAAATAAAACATCCGGCCATCGCTGATGACCAGATCACTTTTTTTGTTAAACATAACGGTTTGGGCATTCCTTACCGCGTTACCGGAGCCACAGATGGGCGCAGCAAACTGACCTATACACCGCTTTAACTACACCGCTTTAACTACGCCGTTTCAATTTACGCAAATAGCGTTTGGAACGGGGCATCCACCACATAATAATGCCGGTAATGCCGAATAACACCATGGCAAAGCTGGTTATATCGGCCAGCCAAGTGCCTAATCTGGCGCTTGTCCAGCCGCGAACATGCAGGGTTTTGAACAAAGACCCCCAATACACTTTGGAATGCAGTTTGGTGCCATCGGGTGCAAAGGTGCGCCGTGTGAAACGGGTTTTTACAAAATAATGCCCTGTGGGCTGGGTGACAATAATGCGGCCGGATTCCTTAATAAAGTGAAAGCTGGGCCGGTCATGATAGGTTTCTTGCTTTACCCTTGTGACTTCCTCGTCAGGCCAGATGGCCAGCGCGGTTTGTTCGGCCACTTCGCGGGTAACAGGTTGCTCCGGCTGCCAAAGGTCAAACAGGGATTCATCATAGCTTTCCGATTCCAGAAACGGCAAAATTGCCTTGCCGTGGTTCAGATAAAACCCGGTTGCACCGATAACAATAATCCACGGCAGCACCAATACGCCTAGCCAGCTGTGGAAAAAGCGAAGAAATTTCAGAAATTTTGCTTTGCTCATCTTTAATTACCTTTTGATTTTGGCCGCTTCTAGCAAAGCAAACATGACAAAATGCTGACAAAAATACCAGTTGGCAAAAATAAAAATTTACCATTTGATAAAATTTTTATCCTGTGCCAGTATTTATCAAATAATAAATGGAATGGGAGGCGAGATTGCCTAATTCAGTTTCTACCGAAGGTATAAAGCCGGGCCGCCTGGCGACCGAGGCTTATGCAAATAATTTCCGCGATCTACACGCGCCGCTTGATGCCCACGAAGCATCCGTGGCGGCAGACCGGTGTTATTTTTGCCATGATGCACCCTGTCAGACCGCCTGTCCGACCGATATTGATATCCCGCAATTTATCCGCGAAATATCTACCGGCGCGGTTGGTTCGGCGGCAACAACCATTTTTTCGCAAAACATCCTAGGCGGTATGTGCGCCCGGGTTTGCCCCACCGAAACCCTGTGCGAAGAGGTCTGCGTGCGGGAATCTGCCGAGGGCAAACCCGTGGAAATCGGCCGACTGCAACGTTTTGCAACCGATACCCTGATGGAAAAAGCCGCGCAACCTTTTAGCCGCGCAGCAGATACCGGCAAAAAAATCGCTGTGGTTGGCGCTGGCCCTGCGGGGCTTTCGGCGGCGCACCGGTTGGCCTTGTTGGGCAATTCGGTAACCATTTTTGACGGGCGTGCTAAATCCGGCGGCTTAAACGAATATGGCATTGCCAGCTATAAATCGGTTGAAAACTTTGCCCAGCGAGAGGTCAACTGGCTGCTTTCCATTGGCGGTATTACCGTAAAACACGGGCAAAAACTGGGGGCTGAAATCAGCATTGAATCCCTGCAATCGGAATATGACGCGGTGTTTCTGGCCATCGGGCTTGGCGGCGTAAATGCGCTGGGCATTCCGGGTGAAGATCAGGCGATTGTATCCGATGCGGTTGATTTCATTGAAGAACTTAGACAAACCGACGATCTGTCAAAAATGCCGGTGGGCCGCCATGTGGTGGTGATTGGCGGCGGTATGACCGCTGTTGATGCCGCTGTGCAGGCCAAATTGCTGGGCGCACAATCGGTAACCATGTTATATCGGCGCGGCAAAAACCGGATGAGCGCATCGGAATTCGAACAAGACCTTGCCACCAGCAAAGGTGTGCAGCTTGTTTTCAACGCCCAGCCGGTTTCGATCGGCAAAGACAGTATGGAATTTGCCTATACCCATGATGTTGACGGCAAGCTGACCCTGACCGGCGAGACCTTTTCCCTGCATGTCGATCAGGTGTTCAAGGCCATCGGCCAAACCATGATTGGCGCGCCTGACGGGCTGGAAATTTCCCGTGGGAAAATCAGCGTTAATGAAACTGGCGCAACATCCGTCAGCGGCATTTGGGCGGGCGGCGATTGCGCCTCGGGCGGCGATGATCTGACCGTTACCGCAGTGGCCGAGGGGCGCGATGCCGCCATTGATATTCATTCATTCCTAAGCGGAGGCGCATAAAATGGCGAACCTCAAAAGCAATTTTGTTGGCATTAAATCCCCCAATCCGTTTTGGCTGGCATCGGCCCCGCCCACGGACAAAGAATATAACGTGCGCCGCGCGCTAAATGCCGGCTGGGGTGGTGTGGTGTGGAAAACCCTTGGCGAAGACGGCCCGCCGGTGGTCAATGTCAACGGCCCGCGATATGGCGCAATTTATGGCGCTGACCGGCGTTTGGCGGGCTTGAATAATATCGAGCTGATCACCGACCGGCCTTTGCAGATTAACCTGCAAGAAATCAAATCGGTGAAAAAAGATTTTCCTGACCATGCAATTGTGGTTTCCCTGATGGTGCCGTGTGAGGAAAACGCCTGGAAAACCATTCTGCCGGTGGTCGAGGAAACCGGTGCTGACGGCATAGAGCTGAATTTTGGTTGCCCGCATGGCATGGCCGAGCGCGGCATGGGATCAGCCGTGGGGCAGGTGCCTGAATATATCGAAATGGTCACCCGCTGGTGCAAGCAAAACACCAACATGCCGGTGATTGTGAAACTGACACCCAATATTACCGATATCCGAATTCCTGCCGCCGCAGCACTAAAGGGCGGCGCGGATGCGGTTAGCCTGATTAACACCATTAATTCAATCACTTCGGTTGATCTGAACCTGTTTGCGCCCGAGCCGACCATTGACGGAAAAGGCGCGCATGGGGGCTATTGCGGCCCTGCTGTCAAACCGATTGCACTGAATATGGTCGCGGAAATCGCCCGCAACCCTGAAACCGCCAACCTGCCGATTTCAGGCATTGGCGGCATAAGCAACTGGCGCGATGCGGCCGAATTTATCGCGCTGGGCGCGGGCAATGTGCAGGTCTGCACCGCTGCCATGACCTATGGGTTCAAAGTGGTTGAGGAAATGAAATCCGGCCTGTCGGAATGGATGGATGAACAGGGGCATGAAAGCATCGAAAGCATCGTTGGCCGCGCCGTGCCCAATTGCAAAGACTGGCAAGATCTGAACCTGAATTACATCGCCAAAGCTAAGATTGATCAGGATAAATGCATCAGCTGTGGCCGGTGTTTTGCGGCTTGCGAGGATACCTCGCATCAAGCCATCACCATGTCCGATGATCGTGTGTTCGAGGTTCAAAACGACGAATGTGTGGCCTGTAACCTGTGTGTGCTGGTCTGCCCTGTGGAAAACTGTATCTCGATGGAACCCTTGGCCGCTGGTGCGCTGGATGAACGCACCGGTGAAAAAGTGCCGGCAGAATACGCCAATTGGCAAACCCACCCGAATAACCCCAGCCGCATCTAAACATGCCAAAAACCGCGCATATGCAGGGCCATCTGGCCATGCTGCTTTTTGCGGTTTTTGTGTCGGGGTCGTTTTCACTGGGCGGTTATGTGGCGCGGCTGGTAGACCCCGCCGCGCTGATGGCCTTGCGGTTTTTACTGGCGGGGGTGCTGATCGGCGCGCTGGTGGCGATTGGCCCGGGGGTTAAGCGCCGCGATTTGCAAGCGCCGTGGCGGTATTTTATACTCGGCGGCTTGTTTGCCAGCTATTTTGTGTTGATGTTTATGGGGTTAAGAACCGCTGATCCGCTGGCGACCAGCGCAGTATTTACCTTAACCCCGGTAATGTCTGCCGGATTTGGCTGGATATTGATGCGCCAGATCACCACAAAACGCATGGGCGCGGCGCTGGTTATTGGCGGCATTGGTGCGCTCTGGGTGATATTCAAGGCAGATTTCAATGCGTTTATGGCGTTTGAAATCGGCTATGGCGAAAGCCTGTTTTTTCTGGGCTGTATCAGTCACGCCATCTTTACGCCGCTGTCCAGAAAACTGAATCGTGGCGAAGCACCGCTGGTGTTTACGCTGGGGGTTCTGGTGGCGGGATTTATCGTTCTGGCCATATATTCCGCGCCGGAAATCATCAAAACCGATTGGCGCTCTTTGCCGCTTATCCTGTGGTTGGTGCTGGGGTATCTTGTGGTATTTGCCAGCGCCGCCACGTTTTTCCTGCTGCAATATTCCACGCTACGATTACCGAGCGCCAAGGTCATGGCCTATACCTATCTGGTGCCGGTATTTGTCATTATCTGGCAAGGGGCTTTGGGTTTTGGCTGGCCTGATACCTCTATTTTGATGGGCGTCGGGCTGATTGTCTTTGCGCTTTATCTGTTGTTGCGCGAATAAATCAGGGCTTTAACCCGTTGCGAAACAAAGTGCTAAGATAGGTGGCGGCGTCTTCAAACCGCGAGGCATAATTTTCATCCAGAACCGCACCAACCTGCACGTCGAAATCGGCGTAATGCTGCGTGGTCGACCAGATTGAAAATATCAGATGATACGGGTCAACCTTTGCGATTTTTCCAGCCCTTGACCAGCTGGCAATCAGCGCGGCTTTGTCATCGACCAAATCCTTGAGCGGGCCGCTAAGCTTGGCAGAAATACGCGGTGCGCCTTGAATGATCTCATTGGCAAATAACCGGCTTTCGCGCGGAAAAACCTGCGCCAGTTCCAGTTTGCGGCAGACATAATCACAAATTTCTTCCAGCGGATCACCGCTGGATGACATTTCCTCCAGCGGTTCCAGCCATTTTACCATTAGCTGGTCCAGCAATTCTTTGTGCAGGGCTTCTTTGCCATTGAAATAATACAAAAGATTGGGTTTTGACAGCCCCGCCTGATCCGCGATCTGGTCCAATGTGGCACCGCGATAGCCGAATTTTGAAAAAATTTCCAAGGCGGCATCCAGAATCTGGGTGGTTTTTTCTTTCTGGATTCGGGTAATTTTTTTGCCATTTGGCGCCCTGCCGGAATTGGCGGTTTTGACAATTTGCGTGTTCATTTTTCTCCGACCCGAAATAATGGCGTTTGGGTAACCTAAAGTCTTAAGTATCTGTTGACTAGTTAATTTGCCATGATAGCCTCAAAACTGACCAATTAGTCAAATTATTTTTACGAGGGTGAATATGGCTGAACCAATAAATTCCAACCCGAATGATCTGCGCGCCTTCTGGATGCCGTTTACCGCCAACCGCCAGTTCAAGAAAAACCCGCGTATGTTTGTGGCGGCGGATGGCATGTATTATACCACCAGCGACGGGCGACAGGTGCTGGATGGCACGGCGGGGCTTTGGTGTTGTAATGCGGGCCATAACCAGCCGCGCATTGTTGAGGCAATTGCCAAACAAACCGCTGAGCTGGATTACGCGCCTGCCTTTCAAATGGGCCACCCAAAGGCGTTTGAGCTGGCGAATAGGCTGGTTGATATGGCGCCCATCGGCATGGACCATGTGTTTTATACAAATTCCGGTTCAGAAGCGGTCGAGACTGCGCTAAAAATCGCCATTGCTTATCATCGGGCACGCGGCGAGGGCACGCGGACCCGCCTGATTGGCCGCGAACGCGGTTATCACGGCGTGAATTTTGGCGGCATTTCTGTGGGTGGCATTGGCCCCAATCGCAAGACCTTTGGTAACCTGTTAACCGGCGTTGACCATATGCCCCACACCCATATCCCGCAAAACGCGTTTTCGCGGGGCCAGCCCGAACATGGCGCTGAAATTGCCGATGAACTGGAGCGCATTGTTGCGCTTGGCGATGCCAGCAATATTGCGGCGGTGATAATCGAACCCATGGCCGGATCAACCGGCGTGCTTTTGCCGCCCAAAGGCTATCTGGAACGCATTCGTGCCATTACCAAAAAACACGGTATTCTGCTGATTTTTGACGAGGTTATCACCGGTTTCGGCCGCCTTGGCTCAGCCTTCGGAGCCACGCATTACGGTGTGACACCCGATATGATGACCATCGCCAAAGGCATGACCAACGGCATTATCCCGATGGGTGCGGTGATTGCCAGCGGTGAAATCCATGATGCGTTTATGCAGGGCGACGAGGGCCTGATAGAGCTGTTTCATGGCTATACCTATTCCGGCAACCCGATGGCTTGCGCAGCAGGTTTGGCCACCTTGGAAACCTATCAACAAGACGGGTTGTTTGAAAACGCCCGTGATCTGGCAGGGTATTGGGAGGACGCCATTCACAGCCTGCGCGGCTTGCCCAACGTGATTGATATTCGCAACGAGGGCCTGATTGGCGCGGTTGAGCTGGCACCGATTGAAGGCAAGCCCACCAAACGCGCGTTTGCCGCGTTTCTGGCGGCCTATGATGCCGGAATTCTGATCCGCACCACCGGCGATATCATCGCGCTTTCACCGCCGCTGATCATCACCAAAACCCATATAGACGAGCTGTTTGATAAGCTCGCAGACGTTCTGAAAAACCTCGACTAAGGAGAAACCCCATGGTCAGCCCGACTGATAACATGAAAATCAACAGCGACCGTCTTTGGGAAACCTTGATGGAAATGGCCAAGATCGGCCCGGGTGTTGCCGGGGGGAACAATCGCCAGACCTTGACCGACGAAGACAGCGTCGGGCGGCATTTGTTCAAAGATTGGTGCGAGGCCGCAGGCTGCACCATGGGTCTCGATCAAATGGGCAATATGTTTGCGCGCCGTGAGGGCACGGACCCTGACGCGCTGCCGGTTTATGTGGGCAGCCACCTTGATACCCAGCCAACAGGCGGCAAGTATGACGGGGTTCTGGGTGTGCTTGGCGGGCTGGAGATTATTCGGACGTTGAACGACCTTGATGTAAAAACCAAGCATCCGATTGTGGTGACCAACTGGACGAATGAGGAAGGCACGCGCTATGCGCCGGCCATGCTTTCATCCGGTGTGTTTGCCGGAATGCACACGCAGGAATGGGCTTATGATCTGGAAGATGCCGAAGGGCTGAAGTTTGGCGATGAGCTGAAACGCATTGGCTGGCGTGGTGACGAAGAAGTCGGCGCGCGAAAAATGCATGCGTTTTTTGAGCTGCATATCGAACAAGGGCCAATATTGGAGGCCGAGGGTAAGGAAATCGGCGTGGTGACGCATGGGCAGGGCCTTTCGTGGACCCAGATAACCGTAACCGGCAAAGACAGCCATACCGGATCAACCCCGATGCCGATGCGCAAGAACGCGGGGCTTGGCATGGCGCGGATGCTGGAGCTGGTGGACCAGATCGCATGGTCGCATAAACCGGATGCTGTAGGCGCGGCGGGGCATATTGATGTGTTTCCGAATTCTCGCAACGTGATCCCGGGCAAGGTGGTATTTACGGTTGATTTCAGATCTCCCGATTTGGCGACCATCAAAGCCATGGAAGATGCGTTTCGTGAGGGCGCTTCGCAAATAGCCGGAGCCATGGGCCTTGGTGTGGCATTCGAAAAGGTCGGCGGTTTTGACCCTGTTACTTTTGACGAAACCTGCGTTTCAGCAGTGCGAAACGCTGCGGAAAGGTTGGGCTATTCCCACCGAGACCTGATTTCCGGCGCGGGCCATGACGCCTGTTGGATAAATCGCACCACGCCTACGGCGATGGTGATGTGCCCTTGTGTGGACGGGTTGTCGCATAACGAGGCCGAGGAAATTTCGCAGGAATGGGCGGCAGCGGGGGCAAATGTGTTGTTTCATGCGGTTGTTGAGACTGCGGGGATTGTGAAATGAAACCAGAAAAAGAAGCAGCATTAAGAAAGCGGCTCCTCGAATATCCTGGGACAACCGAAGAAAATGTCGACATGTTACTATTGGACCACGAAGAGCGAGACGCGTTGAAAATTTTCCTCGTCGAAGAGCAAGGCATGTCAAATATGATGGCGGAGCGTATCTTAGATATGGAAGGCCGTCCGCGACCCCCAAGTTGGCACTCTGTGTTCTTTTATCCAGGGGGAAATATGCCTAGGGTTGGGTTCATAGTCGTGGCTATCCTTGTAATCGCTGGATACTTACTCTTTTTTAATTAGGGAGAAACAATATGACCAAAGTTATCAAAGGCGGAACAGTAGTAACCGCAGACCGCACATGGAAAGCCGATGTTCTGATTGAGGACGAGGTCATCAAACAGATTGGCGAGGACCTAAAGGGCGATGAATATATCGACGCTGAGGGTGCCTATGTCATCCCCGGCGGTATTGATCCGCATTCCCATCTGGAAATGCCGTTTATGGGGACCACGGCGGCGGAAACTTTTGAATCCGGCACATGGGCAGCGGCTTGTGGGGGCACCACGATGCTGGTTGATTTCTGTCTGCCGGGCGCCGATGGCTCAATCAAAAATGCCATCAATGAATGGCACCGCAAATCGGCCCCGCAGATTTGTTCCGACATTGGCTATCATATGGCCATCACCGGCTGGAACGAGGACGTGCATCGCGAGATGGAAGATGCGGTGAAAATGGGTGTGAATTCATTCAAACATTTCATGGCCTATAAGGGCGCATTGATGGTCGAAGATGACGAAATGTTCGCCAGTTTTGAACGCTGCCGTGAATTGGGCGCTTTGCCAATGGTGCATGCAGAAAACGGCGACCTTGTTGATATATTGCAGAAAAAATATATGGATGAGGGCATTACCGGCCCCGAAGGCCACGCCTATTCCCGCCCGCCCGAACTGGAAGGCGAGGCCGCCAATCGTGCCATCACCATTGCAGATGCCGCCGGTGTGCCGCTCTATATTGTGCATGTTTCTTGTGAACAGGCCCATGAAGCCATCCGGCGTGCGCGCCAAAAAGGTATGCGAATTTACGGAGAGCCGTTGATCCAATTTCTGACGCTGGACGAAAGCGAATATTTCAACAAAGACTGGGAACATGCAGCGCGCCGCGTGATGTCTCCGCCTTTTCGCAACAAAGAACATCAGGCCAGCCTGTGGGCCGGTTTGCAATCTGGTAGTTTGCAAGTGGTGGCCACCGATCATGCGGCCTTTAGCACCGAACAAAAACGCGCGGGGATAGATGATTTCCGCCTTATTCCGAACGGGTCAAACGGGCTGGAAGAACGCCTTGCTGTGTTGTGGACCGAAGGGGTTGAAACGGGTCGTTTAACGATGAACGAATTTGTTGCAGTGACGTCCAGTAATGTTGCAAAAATCCTGAATATCTATCCCAAAAAGGGCGCTCTGGTTGAGGGCGCAGATGCGGATATCGTGGTTTGGGACCCAAAAATCACCAAGACCATCAGCCAGTCCAATCACCATTCGGTGCTGGATTATAACGTATTTGAAGGGTTTGAGGTCACGGCCCAGTCTCGGTTCACCCTGTCGCGCGGCGAGGTGATCTGGGCATGGGGCCAAAACAGCCAACCCCAACCGGGACGGGGCCGTTTTGTGCCTCGGCCAGCGTTTCCGTCGGCGCATACCGCGCTTAGTAAGTGGAAAGAATTGAACAGCCCGCGCAAAGTCACGCGTGATCCACTTAACATTCCAGCGGGGATTTAGACTTGAGCGACACTGTAATTGAGGCCAAAAACCTTGACCTGACTTTTCAGACCAATGACGGGCCTGTGCATGCGTTGCAGGACGTTAGTTTAACGATCAACAAAGGCGATTTTGTCAGCTTTATCGGCCCTTCGGGCTGTGGCAAAACCACGTTTCTGCGGGTGTTGGCTGACCTTGAGCAGCCCACCGGCGGCACGGTTTCTGTTAACGGCATGACACCCTCGGAAGCCCGTAAAAACCGGGCTTATGGCTATGTTTTTCAGGCGGCGGGCCTGTATCCTTGGCGCACGATTGCCGGTAATATCCGGCTTCCGTTGCAAATTATGGGCATTCCGAAAGCCGAACAGGCGGAGCGGGTGAAAAAGGTGCTGGAACTGGTGCATCTTGACGGGTTTGAAAACAAATATCCGTGGCAATTATCCGGCGGTATGCAGCAACGGGCCAGCATTGCCCGCGCGCTTTCATTTGATGCGGATATATTGCTGATGGATGAACCGTTCGGGGCGCTGGATGAAATTGTGCGCGACCATCTGAATGAACAATTGCTGGAGCTGTGGGCCGCAACCAACAAAACCATTGCGTTCGTTACGCATTCAATCCCCGAGGCGGTTTACCTTTCAACCAAAATAGTCATCATGTCGCCGCGCCCCGGTCGGGTGACGGAGGTTATTGAAAGCACGCTGCCACGCGAACGGCCGCTGGACATTCGCGAAAGCCCCGAATTTCTGGAAATAGCCCACCGTGTGCGGATAGGTTTACGGGCGGGGCATGATGAATAAATTCCGCCTGAATCTGTTGCCAATCCTTACCGTTGTTACGATTATTTTTGCACTGTGGTATGCGTTTGCCGTGGTTCTGAACAAAAACTGGGCCGATGACAAAGCCAAACGCGGCGGTTATGAGCTGACATTTACCGAGCTGGTGGCTGATACCTGGACCCAGAAAAAACCGCGCCTGCCAACGCCCAATCAGGTCGGGGTGGAAATATGGAACAGCACCGGAATTGCCGCTGCGAAAAAATGGAACCGATCCGAAGGGGATCCGTTTCTGGAACGGATTGCTGCGGTGTTTGGTGATAAACGCAGCCTGATCCGACATGCTTGGCTGACCCTTTCGGCGACTATGCTGGGGTTTTTGTTTGGCACAGGGTTAGGCATTTTTCTGGCGATCGGCATTGTTTATAACAAAGCCATGAACAATTCGGTGATGCCATGGGTGATCACCAGCCAGACCATTCCCATTTTGGCGCTGGCGCCGATGTTGATATTATTGCTGAATGCAGGTGGCATTACCGGCATTGTGCCAAAGGCGTTTATCGCGGCTTATCTTAGCTTTTTCCCGGTGGTGGTTGGCATGGTCAAAGGCTTGCGTAGCCCCGATGCCATGCAAATGGACCTGATTCAAACATGGTCCGCCAGTAAATCCCAGACCTTTTGGCGGTTGCGTTTGCCCTCTTCGGTGCCGTTTTTGTTTCCGTCGCTAAAGGTCGGCGTTGCCGCGTCTTTGGTGGGGGCGATTGTCGCTGAACTAACCCTTAGTCAGGATGGCGGGCTGGGGGCGCGCATATTGCAGGCCAATTATTACGGGGCCACCATGCAGATATGGTCGGCCCTGATTGTTGCCGCAACTTTGGCGGCCTGTCTGGTGGCGCTGACCGGTTTGGTTGGCCGCAAGGTTAACAAACGCATGGGGTTCGTGGCATGATTTTGGCTTTGTTATCTTTGCCCGTATGGGCCGCTGGCTGGGGTTTGAATATTTATATCTCGCGCCAGAAACACACCCGCTGGACCAGCCCTTTATCAGCGGCGGTGTTTGGCATCACCTTGATTATTATGTGGGAAATGCTGGCGCGCGGGTTAGAAGTATCGCCGATAATTCTGCCATTACCATCCGATATTGGCCCCAGATTTGTGAACTCAATTCCGATAATGTGGGCAGATTTTGTCCAGACCTTTATCAAAGGCGCGCTGACCGGTTTTGCCATCGGGTGCAGCGCCGCGATCGGGCTTTCGGTGTTGATTGACCGGTCGCCGTTTTTGCAGCGCGGCTTGTTGCCGGTGGGTAATTTTGTGGCGGCGTTGCCCATTATCGGCATGGCCCCGATCATGATCATGTGGTTCGGGTTTGACTGGCAATCAAAGGCGGCTGTGGTGGTGGTAATGGTGTTTTTCCCGATGCTGGTTAACACGGTGCAAGGGCTGCAAGCCAGCAACCAGATCCAGCGTGATTTAATGCGGACCTATGCGGCGGGATACTGGCAAACCATGTTTGCGCTGCGGATTCCCATGGCGGCACCGTTTATTTTTAACGGATTGAAAATCTGCACAACGCTTGCGTTGATCGGTGCAATTGTGGCAGAATTTTTTGGCTCGCCCACGGTGGGTATGGGCTTTCGGATTTCGACAGGGGCAGGCCGGTTTGAGCTGGATCTGGTCTGGGCGGAAATTGTGGTTGCGGCGATGGCCGGTTCCGCGTTTTATGGTTTGGTAGTGCTCGGTGAACGGGCAGCCACATTCTGGCATCCTTCCATCAGAAAATAGGATGCTTTCAACAAGGGAGAAGAACATGAAATTTATTACAACAGGTTTGCTGGCAGGGGCGGTTTCAATATCCGGCTGGGCCGCAGCCGCACAAGACGAAGTAACATTGCAACTCAAATGGGTGACCCAAGCCCAATTTGCCGGGTATTACGTGGCGTTGGAAAACGGCTATTATGACGACGAGGGCCTTGATGTCACCATCAAAGCCGGTGGCCCCGATGTGGCCCCCGCACAGGTTATCGCCGGTGGCGGTGCCGATGTTGTGGTTGACTGGATGCCCTCGGCGTTGTCTGCCCGTGAAAACGGCCTGCCGCTGGTAAACATCGCGCAGCCGTTCAAATCTTCGGGCATGATGCTGACTTGTCGGCGTGATGCAGGCGTTTCTTCTACCGATGATTTTGCTGGCAAAACATTGGGCGTTTGGTTCTTTGGCAATGAATTCCCGTTTCTTAGCTGGATGGCCAAGCTTGGCCTTTCCACCGATGGTGGCGATGATGGCGTAACGGTTCTGAAACAGGGCTTTAATGTTGATCCGATTCTTTCGGGGCAAGCCGCCTGTGTATCAACCATGACCTATAATGAATATTGGCAGGTGATTGACGCGGGCCTGACGCCTGAAGAATTGATTGTGTTCAAATATCAGGATCAAGGCGTGGCCACACTGGAAGACGGGCTTTATGTGCTGGAAGAAAATCTGGCTGACCCTGAATTTTCCGACCGCATGGTGCGCTTTGTGCGTGCGTCAATGCAGGGCTGGAAATGGGCTGAGGAAAACCCCGGTGCCGCTGCTGAAATCGTGCTGGAATATGACGAAACCGGCGCGCAAACCATTGAGCATCAAACGCGCATGATGGGCGAAATTGCCTTGCTGACGGCTGGTTCCAACGGCGCGCTTGATCCGGCGGATTATGAACGCACCGTTCAATCCCTGCTGGCGGGTGGCGATGACCCTGTGATCTCCATGGAGCCAACCGGCGCATGGACCAGTGCCATCACCGATGCGGCATTAAACTAAACTGTGGTTGAATATTTTGGCCCGCCCCGCCATATGTGCGGGGCGGGCTTTTTAACGAGGTATCGATGGACGCGCCGGTTCAATTTGCGGTTTTAAGCATAATTTCCTTTGTAATCATTCTGGTATCGGGCATTGGCATTATCCGGTCGCTGACCCTTGCGCTGGAGGCAAAATACGAATTCTCGGGCGACAGCTTAACCAAACGCAGCCGTCTAAAAGGGTTTTTGTTATTCGGGTTCTGGCTGCTGGCCGCCAGCGTGAACTGGAGCTTTTTCTTTGACTGGTATTTTACCGGCTCATCCGCTCAGGCATTTGAGCGGCTGGCGGATCGGGCTTATATTATCATTTTAATATTGGATGCGATGTCCAGTGACTGAACAGATAACCGATACCAGCCCAACCCCGTGGGGCCGTAAACGCAAAGCCGTGCAAAAGGCCTCGGATGCGCAAAGCGACAACCGGCATTTCCCCTGTTCAAATTGTGGTGCCGACCTGCGCTATCACCCCGGTGAGCAAAAAATGATCTGCACCCATTGTGGTGCCAAACAGGATGTTCCCCATGTTGATGATGCTGCGGCGCAGGTCGAACATTCCTATCTGGATTTCCTGAAAAATGACAGCCAGATGGCTGAAATCGAGGTGCAATCGCTGAATTGCAACACCTGCGGTGCCAGCGTTGAATTCAACCCCGATGAACATTCCCGCCTGTGCCCGTTTTGTGATTCAGCGATTGTCGCCGATGTCAGCACCCAGCGTAAAATTGTGCCCCAGGGGTTGCTGCCGTTTTCGGTGATGGAAAAACAGGCGCATGATCATATGAAAACATGGCTGGTGGCCCGCTGGTTTGCGCCCAACGGGTTTGAATCCCAAGCCGCCAAAGAACATTTCAGCGGTATTTATGTGCCGATCTGGACTTACGATTCCGCCACCACCACCCATTATGTAGGGGAGCGCGGCACCACCACCGGCACTGGCAAAAACCGCCGCACCCGTTGGAGATCGGTATCGGGCACGGTGCAGCGCGGCTTTGATGATGTGCTGGTTTCTGGCACCAAATCGGTCTCGGCTGAATTCAAAGATGCGCTGGGGCCGTGGCCATTACGCGATCTTGAAACCTATCAAACCGAATTTCTTGCAGGGTTGCGGGCCGAAAACCACACCATTGGTTTGGAAGACGGGTTTTACAATGCCCAGAGCTTTATGCGGGTGGTGATCACCGGGGATATCCGCCGCGATATCGGCGGCCAGCGCCAGCGTATCCATTCCAGCCAGACAAGGTTTGATAATCAAACCTTCAAACATCTGTTATTGCCGGTCTGGATTACGCATTATTCGTTGGGCAAAAACCGCTATCGCCTGAATGTGAATGGCCGCACCGGCAAGGTTTACGGCCAACGCCCGTTTTCCAAACTGAAATTGCTGGGGGCGTCATTTGTGATGACATTGGCGGCGATGGGAATTGGCCTGTTATTATCGCTGGCCAGCGGCGGCTAGGAAGATAAAGCTGGGGTCAGGGCTGCCACTGTATTAACCCAATGGAAAATCTTCCAGCGTTGGAATAACCCGCGCAGCGCCGGTAAAATCGTGATTTTCGGTATAGCAGCAGGGGGTGACGATGGTTTTAATGCCGGCGCCAATGGCCGACAAAACCCCGTTGCCGGAATCTTCAAATGCCAGGCAACTTTCCGGCGAAAGCTGCAAACGGTTCAGGGCCAGTTCAAACAGGTCCGGTGCCGGTTTTTTGGCGTTGACCTGCTCGCCCGTGGCGATGACTTCGAATATTTCATCCGCAGGCTTGCCCCAGCAGCATTTGGTCAGCGCGTCGACATTGGGGCGGCTGGTGGTGGTGGCAATGGCAAGGCGAATGCCCGCTGCCGTTGCGCGTTTAATCAGATCAGCCACGCCGGGGCGCAATGCCAGCCCGCCCGAGGCTAGAATTTCAACATATCGCGTGGTTTTTTGCCGGTGCAGGGCCGCGATTTTATCAAACGACATTTGCGGTTTATCGGCGTGGTATTTGGCCTGATAAGCCAGCATGCGTTCTTTGCCACCCGTGGTCAGCAGCAATTCGCCATAAAGCGGCACGTCCCAATGCCAGTTAATGCCATTGCTTTTGAACGTGTCGTTAAAGGCGCGGCGGTGGGCTTCCTCGGTTTCTGCCAAGGTGCCGTCAACGTCAAATATCAGGGCTTTCAGGGTCATGCCTTGGTCAGATATTGCGTCAGCGCGTCAAAATGGTCAAACAGGAAATCATGGGGCAATTCCGCAACCGGCGTCTTGCGATAACCACCAGAAAACAGCGCAAAGGTCATGTTGCCATTGGCCGCGGTTGCCGCGTCGGTTTCGCTATCGCCAATGTAAATGCAATCTTCCATCGCAACGCCAAGCTGTTCAACACAGCCCAAAAGCGGCGCTGGGTGAGGTTTGTGATGCGCATAGGTATCACCGCCGACCACCACGTCAAAATATTGCGACAGGCCCATCCCGTTAAGAATGGTCAGGGCAGGGGCCAGCGGTTTGTTGGTGCAAATCGCCATTTTTACGCCGCGCGCCTGCATGGTTTTCAGGCAGTTCAAAACACCGGCATAAGGCGCGGTCAGGGTGGTGCAATCTGCATCGTAATATACGCGCATGGCCTCTATCGCGGCATCATTCAGGGGCAGGTTGTAAACCGCCAGACAGCGTTCCACCAGTTTGGGAATGCCGTTGCCGATAAAGGATTCAATGGTTGCCAGATCCAGCGGCGCAAGGTTCATATCCGCCAGCATTTTATTGGCAGCGGCCTGAATATCGGGCGCGCTATGGATAAGGGTGCCGTCCAGATCCCAGATCAGGCTTTTCATCGTGCGGCTTCGCTTGCGTCGCGAATGGCGCGAATGTTTTCGCCATAAGGGGCAGGGTTTTCAACCGATCCGCCCTTGAACACAGCCGAACCCGCCACCAGAATATTGGCACCGGCCGCGGCCATCAACGGGCCGGTCTCAGGGGTGATACCACCATCAATTTCAATGTGAATATCGCGATCGCCAATCATTTTGCGAATTTCCTTAACCTTTTCAATCTGGCTATGGATGAATTTTTGCCCGCCGAATCCGGGGTTTACGGTCATCACACAGACCATATCGATCAGGTCCATCACATATTCGATCGAACTTGCAGGCGTGGAGGGGTTAAGCGCCACGCCAGCCTTGCAGCCCAGATCGCGAATATATTGCAGGGATCTGTGCAAATGCGGTCCGGCCTCGACATGGATGGTCAGATAATCCGCACCTGAATCAGCAAATGCTTTCAGGTAAAGATCGGTGGGTGCGATCATCAGATGCACATCCATCACGGTTTTGATATGGGGGCGGATGGCCTTGCAGGTGTCCGGCCCAAAGGTGATGTTGGGCACAAAATGCCCGTCCATCACATCCACATGCACCCAGTCGCAGCCCTCAGCCTCAATGGCGCGAATTTCAGCACCAAAATTGGCAAAATCCGATGCCAGAATTGACGGGGCGATTTTGATTGAACGGTCCATGGGGGTCTCCGAAATTAGGGGAATGGCCCCGCGCGCAAACGCGAGGCGGGTTTTTTAACTAACCTTGGGATCAAGCGATCCGTCAGCATAACGCTTTACCATGTCATCCATCGGGATAACCTTGATTTTGGCAGCTTTGCCCGCTGCGCCGAAACGCTCAAACCGGTCTGTTACCAGTTCTTCCATGGCTGCCATGGCAGGGATCATAAATTTGCGCGGATCGAACTCGGATGGCTTGTCTTTGGCAATTTTGCGGAACATACCGGTTAGCGCCATGCGGTTGTCGGTGTCGATATTGACCTTGCGGACACCCGATTTGATGCCGCGCTCGATTTCCTCGACCGGCACGCCGTAAGTTTGCGCCATTTCGCCACCGTTTTCATTGATTAGATCTTGCAAATATTGCGGCACAGAACTGGACCCGTGCATCACCAGATGCACATCGGGAATTTTGGCATGAATCGCCTCGATCCGGTCCATTGCCAGCGTATCGCCAGTGGGTTTGGAGCTGAATTTATAAGCGCCGTGCGAGGTGCCACAAGCAATTGCCAGCGCGTCAACCTTGGTGCGTTTGACAAATTCGGCGGCCTCGTCAGGGTCGGTCAGCAATTGCTCCATGGATAATTTGCCAACCGCGCCTGATCCGTCTTCTTCTGCCGCTTCGCCGGTTTCCAGCGAGCCGAGAACCCCAAGTTCTCCTTCCACTGATGCACCAACCCAATGGGCCATGCGCGAAACCCGTTCGGTTATATCAACATTATATTCGAAATCGGCGGGGGTTTTCATATCGGCATGTAAAGAACCATCCATCATCACCGAGGTAAAGCCATAGCGAATAGCCGATGAACAGGTTTGTTCGTTATTGCCGTGATCCTGATGCATACAGATCGGAATATGCGGATACATTTTTGCCAATGCCTGAATCATATGTTGCAACATGATGTCACCGGCATAAGACCGCGCGCCGCGCGATGCCTGCATGATCACCGGCGCGCCGACTTTGTCAGCGGCTTTCATGATCGCAAGGCCTTGTTCCATGTTGTTGATGTTGAATGCGGGCATGCCGTAATCGTTTTCAGCGGCGTGGTCCAGCAATTGTCGAAGGGTAATAAGGGCCATATTTCTTCTCCTGAGGGCGGGTGGCACATTGGCCACCCGGTATTGTTAAGGTGGCTTAGAAGCTACCCATGATGACGGCATTGTCAGCCATGCGGTTACTGAAACCCCATTCATTGTCATACCATGTCAGAATGCGCACAAGGCGGTTATCCATCACACGGGTTTGGTCCATGTGGAAAATGGAGGAATGCGGATCATGATTAAAGTCAATCGAGACATTCGGCACGTCGGTATAACCAAGCACACCTTTCAGCGGGCCATCAGCGGCTGCGCGGATGGCGGCGTTGATTTCCTCAATGCTGGTGTCGCGGCTGGCGTTGAATTTCAGGTCCACGACCGAAACATTCGGGGTTGGCACGCGAATGGCCATACCGTCCAGCTTGCCATTCAATTCCGGCAACACAAGGCCAACCGCTTTGGCCGCACCTGTGGTGGTCGGGATCATGCTAAGCGCAGCTGCGCGACCGCGATAAGGGTCGCTATGCATGGTGTCCAGCGTGGGCTGGTCACCGGTATAGGAATGGATTGTGGTCATGAAGCCCTGTTCAATCCCGACCAGATTATTCAGAACATAAGCGACAGGTGCCAGACAATTGGTGGTGCAAGATGCGTTGGAAACGATGATGTCGGCTGCGGTTAATGTGTCATGGTTTACGCCGTGAACAATGGTTTTGTCAGCGCCCGCACCGGGGGCCGAAATCAGAACCTTTTTGGCACCGGATTGCAGCAACAGGCTGGCTTTTTCATGGGAGGTAAAAATGCCGGTGCATTCCAGCGCCACATCGACGCCATCCCATTTCAACTGGGTCGGGTCGCGTTCAGCCGAAACCGTGATCGGGCCGGTGCCGACATTGATGGTATTGCCTTCAACCACAACCTTTTGCGGAAAACGGCCATGAACAGAATCAAATTGCAGCAGATGGGCATTGGTTTCAACCGGACCAAGATCGTTGATGGCAACGACCTCGATATCGGTGCGGCCGGATTCGATGATGGCGCGCAATACATTACGGCCGATGCGGCCAAAGCCGTTTATGGCTACTTTTACAGTCATGGTGTTAATTCCCTTTTATTAGGTCGTTGGCAGCATCCACAACCGCGTCTGCGGTGATGCCGAAATGGGCGTAAAGTTCATCAGCTGGCGCAGATGCACCAAAGCTACCCATGCCAATAAAGGTTGAATTGTCGCCTAGCAAGGCTCCCCAGCTTTGTTTTATCGCCGCCTCGATGCCAACGCGCGGTGCGCTGCCCAGAATTTCGGCCCGATATTGGCTGGTTTGCTCGGCAAATGCCTCAAAACAAGGGGCAGAGACCACCGCCGCCTGCACGCCGTTTGCCGCCAGCCTGTCGGCAGCATTCATGGCAATTTCCACTTCGGAACCGGTGGCGATCAGCGTGACATCGCGGTCCCCGCTGGTTTCACGCAAAACATACGCGCCTTTGGCGGTTTGTAATGTGTCGGAATGTTCGGTTCGCAGCGTGGGCAACCCTTGGCGCGACAGGCACAGAACCGAGGGCGTGTTTGCATCGCCAAGCGCCAATTCCCATGCCTCGGCAGTTTCAACCGCATCGGCAGGGCGATAGACTTTCATATTTGGCATGGCGCGCAGGCTGGCGATGGTTTCAACCGGCTGATGGGTGGGGCCGTCTTCTCCAAGGCCAATGGAATCGTGGGTCAGCACATAAATCACCCGCTTGCCCATCAAGGCCGATAACCGCATGGAACCGCGCATATAATCGGCAAATACCAGAAATGTGCCGCCGTAAGGAATAAAGCCGCCATGCAGGGCAATGCCGTTCATGGCCGCCGCCATAGCGTGTTCGCGCACCCCGTAATACAGGTAATCGCCGCTGAAATCTTTCGCTGTAACCGGCGTCATGCCGCTGGTGCGGGTCAGGTTTGATCCGGTCAGGTCTGCCGAACCGCCGACGGTGTTTGACAGGGTTTTGTTGACAATTTCCAATGCCATTTGCGACGCTTTTCGGGTCGCGAGTTTTGGCGCATCCGCCGACAGGGTTTTGCGGTAATCTGCCATGGCGCTATGCAAGGCATCCAGATCCGGCCCTTTCAAAGCCGCGCGGAAATTCCCCGCTTGTGGCGAAGATTGCAAGCGCGCGGCCCATTCGGATTGCGCTTTGTTGCCACGCGCTGCAATGGCTTCCCATGCGGTTTTGATGTCAGTTGGAATGGTAAACGGCGCATGGGGCCAGTTCAGGGCCTTGCGGGTCAGGCTGATTTCATCATCCCCAAGCGGCGCGCCATGGGTGGCGGATGTGCCCTGTTTGTTGGGCGCGCCATAGCCGATGATGGTTTTGCAGGCAATAAAACTGGGGCGGGGGTCGGATTTTGCAGCGGCAATTGCTGCCGCGATTGCGTCATTATCATGCCCGTCAACCGAGGTCACATGCCAGCCAGCCGCCGCGAAACGCGCCACTTGATTGGTGCTGGTCGAAAGATCGGTGCTGCCGTCAATGGTGATAGAATTATCATCCCACATTACGATCAGTTTGCCCAAGCCGAAATTGCCCGCCATATCAATGGCTTCGTGGCTGATGCCTTCCATCAAACAACCATCTCCGGAAATCACATAAGTGTAATGATCCACCAGATCATCGCCAAAACGGGCATTCTGCATACGTTCCGCCAGCGCAAAACCCACAGCCGTGGCAATGCCTTGCCCCAGCGGGCCGGTGGTGGTTTCAATGCCTTTGGCATGGCCATATTCGGGATGGCCCGCAGTGCGCATACCCATCTGGCGAAAATTGCGGATTTGGTCCATGGGCATGTCATCATAACCCAAAAGATGATTGATCGAATAGACCAGCATCGACCCATGCCCGGCTGACATAATAAACCGGTCCCGGTCTGCCCATTGGTCATTTGCAGGGTCAATATTGATAAAGCGGTTGAACAAAACCGTGGCCACATCGGCCAGCCCCATCGGCGCGCCGGGATGGCCGGAATTTGCGGCTTGCACCGCGTCCATTGTCAGGGCGCGGATGGCATTTGCCATTTGTTTTTCCATGATCAAATTCCTTTATATACGTTTTGCGTTATCAGCCATCCGCAGGATCAGCGGCGTTAAAATAAGCTGCATGGCAAGGTCCATCTTGCCCCCGGGCACCACGATCGAATTGGCGCGGCTCATCCATGAACCGTCAATCATGGCGGTCAGATATTGAAAATCAATGCCGCGCGGGTTTTTGAACCGGATCACCACAAGGCTTTCATCCGGTGTCGGGATAGAGCGCGCGATAAACGGATTGGAGGTATCCACCACCGGCACCCGTTGAAAATTGATGTCGGTCTGGGAAAACTGCGGCGTGATGCATTTTACATAGGCATCCATGCGGCGCAGGATCACGTCGGTGATGGCCTCGGTGGTATAGCCGCGCTGGTCTCGGTCGCGGTGGATTTTCTGGATCCATTCCAGATTGATCACCGGCACCACCCCGATTTTCAGATCGGCATATTTTGGCAGGTCAACATTGTCGTTTTTAACCGCGCCGTGCAGGCCCTCGTAAAACAACATATCAGTGCCGGATTCAAAATCGGCCCATTCGGTAAAAGTGCCGGATGCCGCACCAAATAATTTCCCTTCTTCGTCATTATGCACGTAATGGCGGGTTTTGCCGCTGCCGGTTTCGCCATATTCGCGAAATACCCGTTCCAGTTCGGCCAGCTCGTTGGCTTCATAGGAAAAATGGCTGAAGGAATGATCGCCAGCCTTGATCCGTTTTTCAAATTCGACCTTCATGGCAGCACGATCAAAGGCGTGAAAAGCGTCGCCCTCGATGCTGACGGCCTTGATGCCCTCGCGGCGGAAAATCTGGTCAAAGGTGTTTTTAACCGTGGATGTGCCAGCGCCAGAAGAACCGGTAACCGAGATGATGGGATGTTTGGTGCTCATGTGATCAATCCTTAAGCGTTGAATAGGCCGCGTTTGCCAAATAGAGGCGAGATTTCATTGTCCGGAAGGTCATAATAGGCCGCAACCCGTGTGACCTTGTCGCGTGAGCCAAACACCAAAGGCGTGCGGGCATGCAGTTCATGCGGGGTTTGGTCCAGAATGCGGTCTTTGCCATCGGTGGCCATGCCGCCAGCCTGTTCGACAATCATGGCCACGGGCGCGGCCTCGTATATCATGCGTAAACGGCCCATTTTATAACCCTCGCGTGCATCGCCGGGATACATAAAAATACCGCCGCGCGAAATAATCCGGTGGGTTTCGGCAATTAGGGACGCTACCCAGCGCATGTTGAAATTCTTGCCATGGATACCCTCGGCGCCCTCGATCATATCATCCACATAAGCGCGGATCGGTCGGGGCCAATGGCGATAGTTGGATGCGTTGATGGCATATTCAATCGCGTCATCGGTAATTTTTACCCTTGGGTCAACCAGCGCATAATCGCCGGTTTCATGGTCCAGAATAAACATCGCCGTGCCATCGCCCAGCGTTAGCATCAGGCCGGTTTGCGGGCCAAAAATAATATACCCGGCCGCGATTTGCTCACGACCGGGGCGGAGAAAACTTTCATTGGCACCAATCGCTGCGGGCAGGATCGAAAAAATAGTGCCGATGGATACATTCACGTCAATATTGCTGGACCCGTCCAGCGGGTCAATCGCCAGCGCCAGATGGCCGTTCGGGTTCAGGGTGATGACCTCGTCCTGTTCCTCGGAGGCGTAATATTTAACTTGGGTTTTGGTTAATGCAGCAGCAAAAACATCGTCGGCCATTACATCCAGCGCCTTTTGCTGGTCGCCGCCTTTGTTTTCGCCAACCGCGCCACCAAGTTCCCCCCCCAAGGCGCCGCGTGAAATCAAGGCCGCCAGATCTTTGCCAACCAGCGCCACAGCCATAATCGCCTCGGCGAGGTCTTTTGGTGCGTCAGCCAGATAATCCGATAGGGTCTTTTGTGCGGTCATTGCGGCATTCCCGTTATTTGCAAAAAGGTGAATGTGTTACTGATGACAGGTTTATTGTAAAATTAAATTGAAAAAAATCTTTGTTGCGTTAAACAAAACTATGATTCATGAAAAAGCCATAACGCTGAAACAGCTTCGGGCGCTAAGCGCCATTATCGCCAAGGGCAACCTGACAGCAGCCGCTGCAATGCTGAATGTGACCACGCCTGCGGTGTCAACACAGCTGAAATTGCTGGAGGCCAATTTTGGTGAAAAAATGATGCTGCGCGGGCCGGATGGCAAGGTGCAGCTAACCGCAATAGGCGCGGCGGTTCTGGCGGCAAGCAAGCAAATCGAAAATTCGCTAACAAACTGTTTTCAAGAGATTAACGCCCTGAATTCCGGCAAGGTTGGCCATGTGGTATTGGGGGTGGTCAGCACGGCAAAATATTTTGCTTCGACCATTATTGTGCAGGCGCAAGCGGCGCTGCCCGATATCGATGTCAGCATGTTTGTCGGCAATCGGGCCACCATAATTGACGCACTGAAAACCAAAAAAATTGACCTGGCAATCATGGGTCGGCCACCCAGAAATCCGGCTGTAACCGCCCATATGCTGGGAGAGAATCCTCATGTTTTGGTAGCGCGGCCCGATCATCCGATGGCGGGGGAGTGCGACGTTAAGACCGATGCGTTGCTGGCTGAAACATTTTTATCACGCGAATCCGGTTCGGGCACGCGGATATTGATGGAGCGATTCCTGGATGATTTGTCGGATGGGGCCGATTATAAAACCGTTGATCTGGAATCAAACGAAACCATCAAACAGGCGGTGATGGCGGGGCTGGGTATTGCCATTCTGTCACGCCACACAGTAACCGCAGAACTGGCAACCGGGCGATTGGCGCAAATAGATTTTCCCGGCCTGCCAATTACGCGGCACTGGTTTTTGGTGCATCGTCAAGACCGCCAGTTGCCGGTGGTGGCGCAAAGCTTCGCCGATTTTTTGCGCGGGCTGGGCGGGGCGTATTTTCCGAAATAACCGGCTTTTAGGCCTGATAAATGTGGCCAGCAAGAGGGCACTGCCGAGGCGAAGCCGAGGCCAAGCCCAACCGAAGGGCGGGAGAGCCCCTTGTCATTCGGGAATGCTCCCGCAGTCCAGCGGTATCATTGCTGGCGCAATGAACCGCTTCCCTTTGGGCTTGGCCTCGCTGCGCTCGGGCTAGGCCAGCCTGCGGCGCGAGTATTTTTGCAACAAAGAACCGGTTTTAACTGCGGTTGCGCAGAATGCGGGCCGGTTGGGTGGAGAGCGGGCGCCATGCAAAAAACAACCCTGTAACCAGGCTGGCCAAGGCGCCGCCTGTGATGATGGCAAAGGCGGATAACCAGTTGAATTGAAATGTGGCTTCCATAACAAAGGTCAGAACTGCCCAGCCAAAGACCGAGCCTGCCAATATGGCCACGCCCCCTGCTGCCGCGCCCAGAATTAGTGAGCGTAGTGCAAAGCTGCCAAGAATACGCCGCCTTGTTGCGCCCAGTGTTTTGAGAATCGCGGCCTCGAATATCCGTCGGTTTTCGCCTGCGGCGGCTGCGCCAATCAGCACCACTATGCCGGTTAGCAGGGTTGCCCCTGCGCCCCAGCGAATTGCGCTGGCCAGTTTATCAAGGGTTCCGGTGATATGGGTAACGGCTTCGCGTATTTCGATGGCGGTGATGTTCGGGAAATTGTCAGCCATGATCCGGGTCAGGTTGCCTTCGCTGCCCGGTTCGGCATACAGGGTTGCCAGATGGGAATGGGGCGCGTTTTGCAAGGCTGTCGGGTTCCAGATCATGATGAAATTCATCGACATATCCGAAAATTCAACCGCGTGGAAACTGTTGATTTTGGCAGTTAAATCCCGCCCCAGAATGTTGACGGTGATTTCATCGCCCAGTTGCAGGCCAATCTCTTCGGCTTCGTTTTGTGAAAAGCTCATCAAGGGGGGGCCGGTATAATCATTTGGCCACCAGCTGCCTTTGACAATCCGGTTGCTTTCGGGCGGTTCGGCAAAATACGACACGCCGCGACTGCCTGAAATAATCCAGTGATCGCCCACGACTTCTTTGGCGGGAACACCGTTGATCCGGGTGATATTGCCGCGCAGCATTGGCGCAGTTTCAATTTTGTTAACGCCGGGTTCAACGCTTAGGGTCTCGCGGAAACTGTCTAGTTGATCAGTCTGGATATCCAGCACAAAAAATGCAGGTGCGCGGGCCGGCAATTCTTGGGAAATCACGGTGCGCAGGTTGGTATCGATCTGGCCAATGGTGGCCAGCACTGTCAGCCCCAGCCCAAGCGACAGGATAACCGAAGCGGTTTCGCCGCCCGGTCCGCCAACCGCTGCCAGTGCCCAGCGCAATGCCGGACGGGTTTTGGTAAGGCGTGAACGCGAAAGCCGCGCCGCAATGCGCCGTGTTAAAACAGCGGCAAGCCAAAGCGCAACCAGCGCAACAAGGATGCCGAAACCGGACCAAAATGTTAGCCAGACCGCATCTGAAAAAATCGCAGCGGAAATGAACATCAGCACCGAAAGCAAGGCAATAAGCATCAAATATCGGGGGCGTGGCAGTTGGCGTGAATGGCTGGAAATATCGCGAAAAAGCCCCGCCGCGCTAATTTCAACCGCGCGCGCCAAGGGCCATATTGAAAAGATAAGTGCGGTAAGAATACCGTAAATTGCGGCCTCGAACAGGGGGCCGGGGTAAAACCCGCTTTGCACCGGAATTGGCAATTGCTCAGCCAAAAGCGGGGTTAGCAAGGTTGGCAAACCGCCGCCGATTAGCAAGCCCAGCGCGATGCCGATCAATGATAAAACCCCGATTTGCATCAGGTAGACGGTAAAAATGATGCCACGGGTCGCCCCCAGCGATTTCAGCGTGGCGATGGTTTCGGTTTTTTGTTCCAGATAGGAGCGCACCGCCGCTGCAACCCCGACCCCGCCCACGGCCATGCCTGCCAGCCCGACCAGCACCAGGAACAGGCTCATCCTGTCAACAAAATCGGAAATTCCAGGGGTGGCATTGCGGCGGTCTCGCCAGCGAATGCCGCCATTTGCAAATTTTTCCAGCGCCTCGGCTTCAAGCGCGGCAAGGTCTGTGGACGGGGGTAATCGTAACCGAAAGCGGCTTTCGAATAATGTGCCCTCTGCCAGCAGGCCGCTTTGGGCCAGATCTGTGGTTTTGACCATAACCCTTGGCCCCAGACGAAAACCGGCAGCGCCGCTATCGGGTTCGGAAACCAGCGTGGCGCGTAGTTCGAATTCCTGGGCACCGAGGCGCAAAATATCGCCATAGGTGACTTGCAGCCGGTCAATCAGGCTGGGGGCGGCGATTAATCCGGGCAGCCCGTTGCGGGTTTCCAATGCGGTTTGCAAATCCATTTCGGGGGACAGGGTTATGGTGCCGTAAAGCGGGTAAAAAGCATCTATTCCCTTTACTTGTGTCAAGGCGCTTTGGCGGGTTGGATCATGGTTTACCATTGATCTGAAATCAACGATTTCAGAGGCTTGGCTGGTATTGTCGGCAATCCATTGCTGTTCGGTTTCATTGGCAAAACGATAGGTGAATTGTAATTCCGCATCACCGCCAAGCAGGGCGGCGCTTTCGTTGTCCAGCCCGGCCTGAATGGCCGATCGCACCGTGCCGACCGCTGCAATTGCCGATACGCCCAAAGCTAGGCAAAGCAGAAATATCCTGAACCCGTTCAAGCCGCCTTTTAATTCACGCGCCGCGATTTTTGATGCAATGGCGAGGCTCATTTTACGGTCTCCAGCAACCCATCCGCAAGGTGCAAAACCCTGTCGCAGCGCGCTGCAAGGTCACTGGCATGGGTAACCAGCACCAGCGTTGAACCGTGGCGGTCACGCAAGCCAAAAAGCAGATCAATGATGGCGGTGCCGTTGCTGGCGTCAAGATTGCCGGTCGGTTCATCGGCCAGTAGAATTTTGGGGCGGGGTGCGGCGGCGCGGGCCAAGGCAACCCGTTGTTGTTCGCCGCCCGATAATTGGGCCGGATAATGGTTTTTGCGATCAGACAACCCGACCGCATCGAGTTCTGCGGCTGCTTTTTCAAATGCGTCGCGATCCCCTGCCAGCTCCAGCGGGGTGGCGATGTTTTCAAGCGCGGTCATGGTGGGGATCAGGTGAAAGGACTGAAAGACAATGCCCATATTATCGCGGCGAAACCGCGCCAGACCGTCTTCGTTCAGGGTGGAAAAATCCTGCCCCAGAACCGTGACATTGCCGCTGCTGGCCGATTCTAGCCCGCCCATCAACATTAACAACGAGGATTTGCCAGAACCGGATGGGCCAACCAGGCCCAATGTTTCGCCACGCTCGACATTCAGGGAAATGCCCTTAAGTATGTGAACAATGCCTGCATTTCCGGAAAGGGAAAGCATGGTATCCTGAAGTGAAATTGCCGGAGAACCCATATATATGAATGCCTTTTGTAAAAACGCCCTGACCTTGCCATATAAGATCATGCGGCAAATTCACAAGATTACCCTGCTGATGTTTTTGGCGGGCGGGGCCATGGCCGAAGAATTTGTCATTCTGGCTTTTGGCGATTCGCTGACTGCCGGATATGGCCTGCCGCAGGCGGACGGGTTTGTGCCGCAGTTGCAAGGTTGGCTGATCGGGCAGGGCGCGGATGTGCGGGTGATCAATGCCGGAGTATCCGGAGATACCACCGCTGGTGGCTTGGCGCGGATTGACTGGGTGCTGGATGACAGTATTGACGCGGTTATTCTGGAGCTGGGGGCAAATGATTTTTTGCGCGGGCTAAGCCCCGCGATGGCGCGGGAAAATCTGGATGGCATTATGCAGGTGATTGCTGCAAACGAGGTTCCGGTTTTGATTGCAGGCATGCCGGCACCGGGCAATTTTGGCGCGGAATACAAGGCTGAATTTGATGCGATTTATCCTTGGCTGGCACAGAAATACGACATGCCGCTTTATCCGTTTTTTCTGAACGGGATTGCGGAAATGCGCGGGCAGCGGGATGTGATGGGGTTTTTCCAGCCCGATGGGCTGCACCCGACTGCCGAGGGGGTGGCGTTGATTGTTGACGACATCGGACCGTTTGTTCTGGCGCTGGTTTTGGCTGCGGATTAGGGCTGCCGCCCCTCTTGAGCTTTGCTCCTTCGGGCCTGCAAACGATCCCCCGGATCGTTTGCTTAACGGCCCTCACCCTGCGAGTATTTTTGCAACAAAGAAACCGGGCAGGCGAAAACGCCGCATTTTATTCAAATGCGGTTCAAATTGTTGCCTTTATCGGGTGCTGCATTTCGAAGGATACAGCGGTAGTGGTTGGCGACTTTGCGTCGGTTGGTGCCTACGTCTATATGACGGTTTTGTCAGTGCGCTGGCGGCAAGCCGTTTTTTTTGATCGACCGCTACCAGTGTTGAAATCTAGCAAGCCCGACGCAAAGTCTCCGAAAGTATCAGGCAAGCGCAAATATACGCCGCAGGCGTTAATACGGCCTGACAGCAGCGCGCGGTGGGTA
>JAKITE010000018.1 GCA_021648225.1 Paracoccaceae bacterium | reverse complement strand
CATCGGAATTGGCCGGAAAAGCCATCCACATCGGATCCAGAATAAAATGCTGGGCGTTAAGCGCATGGGCCAGATCAACCACATAACCCTCTGATCCGATCACCCGGTCAATCGGGTCGGGATGCAACCCGCGAATAATATTAGCCCATGCGGGGTTATCGGTTGCCAATTCGGTATTTTCAACCTGCAAAACCACCCGCGCCAGTGGAAACATATCTTTTATCCAGGTTTTGCGAATCCCGGGCGGGATCGGGTCATTATTGCTGGCGGCCAGAATAATTGTCAGATTATCAACCAGATAGGTTGCAGTGCGGATCAACGCCAGATGGCCCAGATGCGGCGGCATGAATTTGCCCAAGATAACGCCGGTTGTCATAATGCCCTCATCCAGATGAACGATCTAGCATACTCAATACACCTGTAAGGGTAAACAATATCGCGCTTCTATTTCGCATAAATATCCTCAGGGGGAATTGCGCCAGCAATGGGGGCGGAACGCCCCCTTATCCCAAAACCCGCCCCGCAACCGCATCCAGCTTGGCTACCAATTTAGCATCCCGCGCTTCGGGCGCGGTCATAATGGCAAACTCCAGCGCTTTGTCACAGCCCTGCGCGCAATCATGGCGCGCTGTGCCCAGCAATTCAGGCAGGGCCTTGACCGTGTTGCGGGCATTATCGGCATTGCCCATCAGGGTTTTGATAATTTCCGAAACGTCGACCTCGCCGTGATCAGGATGCCAGCTATCATAATCGGTGATCATGGCGATGCTGGCGTAACACATTTCCGCCTCGCGGGCCAGTTTTGCCTCGGGCATATTTGTCATGCCGATCACATCCGCACCCCAGCTTTCCCGATACATCTTGCTTTCCGCAAGGGTTGAAAATTGCGGGCCCTCCATGGCTAAATATGTCCCCCCACGATGCACCTTTACCCCCGTGGCCTTTGCTGCCGTTTCACAAGCATCGCCAAGGCGCGAACAGGTTGGATGCGCCACCGAAACATGTCCCACACAACCCACACCAAAAAACGATTTTTCCCGCGCGAATGTCCGATCAATAAACTGGTCAACAATGACAAAATCGCCAGGCGCCATTTCATCGCGAAATGATCCGCAAGCCGACACAGAAATCACATCCGTAACCCCAATACGTTTCAGCGCATCAATATTGGCACGGTAATTGATCGAGCTTGGCGTTTGCACATGCCCCCGCCCGTGGCGCGGCAAAAACGCCATTTTGACACCATCCAGAATGCCAACCAATACTTGGTCCGAAGGCGCCCCCCAAGGGGTTTCAACCGTTTGCCATTCTGCCCCTTCCAGCCCTGAAATATCGTAAACACCGCTACCGCCGATTATGCCGATCATGGTTTGCATATTATTGCTCCTGCTTGGGCCGCTGAAGGCTGAAAGTTTCCGAAACCCTGCTATAATCCATATAGCCCAGCCGCGCCAATGGTTGATAGGTGGTGACATCAAACATGCCGTTAACAATATTGCGATCATCCATGTGAATGCCGACAACCTCGCCAATAACCATGGCGCTATTTTCTGCTATCAGATCAACAAATTTGAACAGCTTGCATTCCAGCGCAGCGGGCGCAGCAGCCACGCGGGGTGGTTGCACGATTTGGCTAGCGGCTTTTTCCAGCCCTGCGGCTTCAAATTCATCAATATCCGCAGGCAAATCCCCCGAGGTGATATTCATCGCGTCTTTCATGGCATAAGACACAATATTGACCACAAATTCGCCGGTCTCGCGAATATTGGCCATGGTGTCTTTGAATTGCGGCTGGTCTGCTTTGCCGCCGGTGCTGCCAAACACCACGATTGGCGGGTTATCGGCCATGGCATTGAAAAAGCTGTAAGGCGCGAGGTTTGCGCGACCTTTGGCATCCAGCGTTGAAATCCACGCAATCGGGCGCGGGGAAACAATGGCTTTGAATGGATTATGCGGCAATCCGTGGCCATTTTTAGGTTGGTAAAACATCTGGTGCCTTTCATATTTGCGGGCAGGATACTGCCATGTTAGGCAGTTGGCGAGGCCATTCGGGGAAATCATGTTTCGCATTCTGCCAGAACATCCAGATGACAGTCATGAGGTTGAATACCTGTATGATCTGGCCTTTGCACCGGGTCGCACGGCGCTTAGCTCCTATCGCTTGCGTGACGGGGTTTTGCCTGTGGCTGACCTGTCGCTGATTATGCGCGATAAATACGATTCGCTGGCAGGGGCGATCCGGTATTGGCCGGTGGCCATTGGCAACAGCCGCCATCCGGCCTTGTTATTGGGGCCGATTGCAGTGCATCCCACCCGCCAAGGCGAAGGCTTGGGCAATATGTTGATACAAGACAGCCTGTCTCGCGCCAGAAATACAGGCTGGAGCAGGGTTATTCTGATTGGCGACGAACCTTATTACCAGCGCTTTGGTTTCACGCGCGATGCCGCGAAAAATCTGAAATACCCGGCCCCGACCAACCCCGACCGGGTGCTGGCACAGGCCTTGGTCTCTGGCGCTTTTGACGGCATCACGGGCCTTGTTCAGCGCGCTTGATCTCAGCAAGGGTTTGTTCCAGCCGCCAATCGCGAAACCCGAAATCCCGCCAGCCGGTATTGGGGGTAAATACCGGCATACGCCCATGGCTACACACCAGCGGATCAATGGCCTGTTGCGCCAATAATACCGGCAAGGCCTGCGGCCCCAACCTGCAAAGATACCCGTCAGAATAGACATAAGCATCCGGCGCATGTTCAACATTATAAGCCGCGATAATATAAGAAAAATTCACCAGCGAGCAGATATACAAAACCCCCAGCAGCAGCGCGGTATTATAACCCAATAGCCAGCCATTGGATTTTTGCTTTGCAATCTGCACAAATACCAGCACCAGCCCGACAAACACCATAAACATCCAGATAAACGCGGCAATCCGCAGATGGGTCAGGGCAAATTGCCCGACATACAGGTTCAACCGGAAACCGGCGCTTAGCACCAGAAACAGGTTTTGCAGCAGCCACAGGTAAACCAGCCCGCGCAGAAATCTGTTGGCAATAATCATGCGTCTGGTGCCAATGGCAAACCCGGCCGCCAACAGGGCGGTAACCACCAAAGGATAAGCCCCGCGATGGGCATAACTGGCATAGCTCATACCCTCAGGCAGGGTCATGCCACCCGACAGCACCAGCATATCCATGCCGGTTTGCAGGGCAAATATCCCGTTAAACAACAACAGCGAAAGGCGCACAGAATCAGGGCTGACAAACACCCCGACAAGGGTTTTTTGCGGCGGTGCTTTGGCAGGTTGCACGCTGGATACCACCACCCGAAAGGCGCGCAAATCCAGATAGGGCCAGACCAGCATCAACACAAAAGCCCAGAAAACCAACCGCAAAACCAGCTCTGCCGAGGGTAAATCCAGATTAAGCAATTGTGTAAGCCATGCCTCCAGAAACGGATTGGCAATGCTGAACAGCCAGATAAAAACAGCGCCAAAAGCCGCAGGCAGCAGAAATTTTGTCAGGGCGCGCGATACTTCCGAACCAGTGGTTTTGGTATTCAACATCAGCCACAAGGCAGGAAAGCTGGCGAATGGTCGCAAAAACACCAACCGCAAAACCCCTGTCACAAGGGTTTGCCAGCTTTGGTGTGTTTCACCACCAGCCCAGATCACAACCGCCAGAATCCCCAAACCCGAAAACATCAGTGACAGGGGCTGAACTGTCTCGATTACCGGCAGGTTAAAAACCAACGCCACCCCCATGCCAATCAGCCAATACGCAGGCTTGGCGGGCTTTGGCCGCGCCAGCATTATCATCGCAGAAAACACCCACGCAAAAAGCGCAACCGACAGGCCAAGCGGTTGATTCCAAAATAGAAAATCAGCCAACAGAACCAGAAATAATGTCAAAATCCAAACTGGATATTTGCCAAATATCAGCCCGTTTGGCTGATGGTCAACGCGCGGAACTGGCGGGGCTTGCCCCCTGAAATCATCGGCCAGCCACCAGCCATCCAGCCGCAATTTATTTGGTAATCCTGATATTAAAATAGTCAAAGCCATCTGCCCCTCCGGTTGTTATCCGGGGCAAATTAACAGAATCAGGTGCAGGATATCGCAGCGGCTCGCGCAGGTTTTAAGATGGTTTTGTGCAGATTTAGCGCAGGAAAACCCGATGGCAAAGCCGACTTATAGTTAAACATTCCCGCTACCAAAGCAGATTAACCAGCCAAAGGGTAATACCCGGAAAGGCCACCAGAATAACCACCCGCACCATGTCCGAAATCACAAAAGGCAAAACCCCCTTGAAGGTCTCGATTATCGGAATATCCTTGGCCAGTGAATTGATCACAAACAGGTTCATGCCCACCGGCGGCGTGATCAGCCCGACCTCGACCACAATCAAGATCAAAATACCGAACCAAAGCCCGAATTCGGTCGGGGTCATGCCAAAATCAAGCACCATCATCATCGGGAAAAATATCGGCACGGTCAGCAAGATCATCGACAGGCTGTCCATCACACAGCCAAAAATCAAATAGGCCACCAGCACAAATGCCAGCACCATCCACGGGTTATAGCCTTGTTCGCCTACAAAAGCCGCCAGCTCATACGGCACCTGTGTCAGCGCCAGAAACCCGTTATAAACGGCCGCACCCAGCACAATCAGGAATATCATCGCGGTGGTCATCGCAGTGCCGTGAAAGGCCTGCATCAGGGTTTTTCGGGTTAATCCGCCATTGGCCCAGGCAATGATACCAGTGCCGGCCGCGCCCACCGCTGCGCCTTGGGTGGGGGTAAACAGCCCTTGGTAAATGCCGCCGATCACCACGATAAACACCAGCAAAACCGGCCATACCGCCGCCAGTGCTGCCATGCGCTCGGCCATCGGCACACGCGCGCGCACCCCGCCGGAATTGGGAAATATCCGCACATAGATAGAGATCGCCAGCATATAACCCAGCATCGCCAATATGCCCGGAATTAACGCCGCAACAAACAGTTTTGCCACGTTTTGTTCGGCCAATATCGCATAAATCACCAGAATGACCGAGGGCGGAATAAGGATCCCCAATGTGCCCCCCGCCGCCAATGTGCCGGTGCTAAGCGCACCGGAATACCCATAACGCCGCAATTCCGGCAGCGCCACTTGCCCCATGGTGGCGGCGGTCGCCAGACTTGATCCGCAAATCGCGCCAAACCCCGCACAGGCCCCGACCGAGGCCATGGCAACCCCGCCCTTTTTATGCCCCAGAAACGCCTCGGCGGCCTTGAACAGCGCGTTTGACATCCCCCCCATGGTCGCAAATTGCCCCATCAGCAAAAACAACGGAATGATCGACAGAGAATAGCTGGAAAACTGCCCGTAGGTCAGGTTTTTCAACTGCCCGCCAATCATGTTGAAATCGCCTATGACCAGCACATTTCCGCCAATCCCGACCATCAACATCGACAGGCCAATCGGCATACGCAAAAATATCAGCAGCAACACCACCGCAAAGGACCAGAGGCCAATATCAAAATTGCTCAATGAAGTATCTCCGAGGCTTGGCGGGAAGTGCCGCGCAACAAATGGTCAAAAGACCGCAACACGCAAAACACGCAAATCATCACAAATATAACCGCCCCGAACAAGGCCCCCGCATAGCCCCACCAAAGCGGGAATTGTAATATCCATGTGGTTTCGCCATTGGCATATTTATCCAGCGTGCCCAGATAATGCCGATACGCCAGATACCCCGCGACCGACAACAATAACAGATCTGCCACCAGATCAATCAACCGGTTAACAGCCGCGCCAAATGCATTGGTCAGAATTTCAACGCTGGCATGGCCTCGATTCAGGGTTACAATCGGCATGAATGCAAAAATTATAAACGCCATGCCCGCCTCGATCATCTCGGTTTCCCCCGGAATAGGGCCAAGCGCCAGCAACGGCGCGATCTCCAGCTCATAGGATTTTTTCAAAAACCGGCCAAGTTTATGCAGCGACATGCCCATCACGCTGATCACGGTCATGATCATTACTGCCAGCAAAACAAATCCGCCCAGCATGGCGCTGGTTTTGGCCAGCCATCGTGCCGGTGCCTCAAGTATTTTTATCATCAAGCTTCCCCAGAATACTTGGGGCATTATTCAGAGTTTCCACATCAAAGCCAGCGACTTTCTTATAATCCGCCGCCATTTTGGCCATCTCGTTGGGTGACAAAATGTCCTCCACCCGATCAAATCTGCCTTTGCAGCGCTGTTCGACCACTTGCAAAACCTGATCCGGCCCGTTGCCACGATTGGCCAGCACCACCGCATTGCAAATCGGACGGCGTTCCGCATCATAGGCTTTTAACGCGGCCGCATTAATGCCGTGGCTTTTGAAATATTTTCCCAATACCCGCGCGTCGATAATCGCCTGAGTCGCCCCGTTGGACCCGATGGGATACATGGCATGGGCCGCGTCACCCAGCAGGGTAATATTGCCAAAGCTCCAGCGTTCCAGCGGGTTGCGGTCGATCATCGGGAATTCGTAAATGGCATCGGCCTTGCGGATCAGGTCTGGAATATCCAGCCAGTCAAAATTCCAATCCCCAAATTTGGGCAGAAAATCCGCCAGCTTGCCTTGGCGGTTATAATCCTCGCGGTTCCATGTTGCGGAATTGTCAAATTTGACATCGGCAATCCAGTTGATCAGCGACAGCCCGTTTTCATCAGGCTGGCTGATGGGATAGGTGACAAATTTCAGGTCTTTATGCCCCGCCATTGCCATGCTGGCCCCCGATAAAAAGGCCTTGGCCCGGGTGGTGCCGCGCCACAAAACCGCGCCCCCCCAAACCGGCGCGCCCTCATCAGGGTAAAAACCGGCCCGAATGGTTGAATGAATGCCGTCAGCCGCGATCAGCACATCGCCTTGGACCTGTTGTTCGCCATTAATAGTCACCAATACGCCGGATGCGGTTTGTTCAAACCCCGTGACTTTGGACGCCGTTGTAACACAATCCGCCCCCAGCCGCGCCATTACCGCATCCAGCAGCAGCATTTGCAAAGCCCCCCGATGCACCGAATATTGCGGCCAATTGTATCCGGCCCATTTGCCGCGATCCTCGGCCCAGATCGGCAGGCCGTGCTTGCTGAAATAAGCCACCTCGCGGGTGCGTAGCCCAATCGCATCCAGTTGATCCGCCAGCCCCAATTCAAACAATTCGCGCACCGCATGGGGTTGCAGATTAATGCCCACCCCCAAAGGAGTGATTTTTGGCACGGCCTCGAATACCTTCACCGGAATGCCAAGCTGATGACAGGTCAGTGCCACGGTTAATCCGCCAATTCCGGCACCTGAGATAATTACAACCATGGCCATTCCCTTCGTGATTTTTAACTTATACAAAACTTATGCAAAACTTATGGAAAAATTACAGTGAAAAACACCCCTGATGACAGTTTTGAACAGGCCGCCGCTGCGCCGGTCTGTGGTATTGATGAAGCCGGTCGAGGCCCATGGGCAGGGCCGGTGGTGGCCAGCGCCGTGATCCTTGATCTGGCAAATATTCCGCAGGGCTTGAACGATTCCAAAAAGCTGACCGCCAAACGTCGCGAGGCATTGTTTGACGAAATAATTGCGGCTGCAAAGGTCGGGGTCGGGATTAGCACAGTTGCCGAGATCGACGATATCAACATCCTGCAAGCCACATTTCTGGCTATGCGCCGCGCGGTGGATGATTTGCCGGTTATGCCTGCATTTGCGCTGATTGACGGCAATAAAATCCCTGCGGGCCTGCCTTGTGAAGCCTCGGCGATTGTCAAAGGCGATGGCCGTTCGGTTTCCATTGCTGCTGCATCTATCATCGCCAAAGTGACCCGAGACCGGATCATGACCGCACTGGCGGCGGATTTCCCGGGCTATGGCTGGCAGAAAAATGCCGGATACGGGGTTCCGGCCCATATTATGGGCCTGAAACGCCTAGGGGTAACCCCACACCATAGAGTCTCGTTCAAACCGATACACAAGATGTTGTGTGAAGAAAATAATATAACCTCTTGATTCTATTAGATATTGACGGCGAATCACTTTTGACTCATGCTATGGATAATTACGCGTTTCGACTTTTTGCATAAAAAAATCACATCAGAATTCGCGTTCGATCCCAAGCCTTGCTTGGGGGAGAGGCAGTGAATTCTGATTCAAAATAAAGTCGGTGCGCTTTAACGAACAACCATAGTTCGAGGCAGAGACATGAACAAAGCAGACCAACAGGCGGGCGCGCAGGCGTTGCCGCTTAACCAGATCATTTCCGGCGATTGTGTTGAGGTAATGAACAGCCTTCCGGCGGATTCCATTGATTTAATTTTTGCGGACCCCCCGTATAATTTGCAGCTAAAAGGTGATTTGCATCGCCCGGATAACTCCAAAGTCGATGCGGTTGATGATGCATGGGATCAATTCGCCAGTTTTGCGGCTTATGATAAATTCTCCCGCGCATGGCTTAAGGCGGCGCGGCGGATTCTAAAGCCAAACGGCGCGATTTGGGTGATTGGCTCCTATCACAATATTTTCCGGGTTGGCGTGGCATTGCAGGATGCCGGTTTCTGGATCTTGAACGATGTGATCTGGCGCAAATCCAACCCGATGCCGAATTTTCGCGGCAAGCGTTTCACCAATGCCCATGAAACCATGATCTGGGCCGGTAAATCCGATACCTCGAAATATACCTTTAATTACGAGGCCTTAAAGGAATTGAACGAGGGCATCCAGATGCGCTCCGACTGGGTTTTGCCGATATGCAATGGCGGCGAGCGGCTGAAAAATGCCAAAGGTGAAAAAGCTCATCCCACCCAAAAACCCGAATCGCTGTTGCATCGGGTGCTGATTGCCTCAACCAAACAAGATGACGTGATTCTGGACCCGTTTTTCGGTTCGGGCACCACTGGCGCAGTTGCCAAAAAACTGGGGCGGAATTTTATCGGTATTGAGCGCGAAGCCAAATATCGCGAAGTTGCGGAAAAACGTATTAATGATGTGCGTAAATACGATAGCGACAGCCTGAAAACCACCACCGCCAAACGTTCAGAACCGCGTGTGCCTTTTGGTAATCTGGTTGAACGCGGCATGCTGCGCCCCGGAGAGCAGCTTTATTCATTAAATGGCCGTCACCGCGCCAAGGTCCGTGCCGATGGCACCTTGGTGGCCCATGATGCGCGTGGATCGATCCATCAGGTAGGTGCAGCGCTGGAAGGCGCGCCAAGCTGCAATGGCTGGACCTATTGGAGCTTTAAGCGCGATGGTAAAAAAGTGCCCATCGACATGCTGCGCCAACAAATCAGGGCTGAAATGCAGGCATAGTGCCGCATCTTCAGATGCTCTGCACCAAGGGGCTAAATGCCCCGCCGGTGCAGAAGCCCCATGTGAATTTACCGCCGGATACCGAAAGGTATTTTACCTTGGCCCGCCATTGGCGGGCCTTTTTTATATTAGGGCTTTTGTATTATCGGGGTTCGGGGCTATCTTGTGGCCATAGCTATGCAAGGTCATTTATGCCCCAAACCGTTTTGATTGTTGATGATGATCCCCATATTCGCGAGGTCATCCGCTTTGCGCTTGAAAATTCAGGTTTTGAAACCTGCACTGCTGAAAATGGTCTTGCTGCCCTGACCCGCATTCATCAACAGCCCCCTGCTTTGATAATACTTGATATCGGCATGCCGGAAATGGACGGGCTGGCGGTTTGCCTTGAGGTTCGCAAGTTTTCCGAGGTGCCAATTCTGTTTCTAACCGCCCGCGATGACGAAATTGACCGGATCATCGGTCTGGAACTGGGCGGCGATGATTATGTCACCAAACCGTTCAGCCCGCGCGAATTGGTGGCGCGGGTCAAGGCCATTCTTAAACGCTCTACCTCAGTTCAACCACAAGCAAAGGTTTTTCAACATGGCGCATTGCAGCTTGATGCAAACCGGCATTTCTGCCGTTTTCAAGCCCACGATATTGCCCTGACCGCCTCGGAATTTTCCTTGCTGGCGGCATTGCTGCAAAACCCCGATCAGGTGTTGTCACGCAGCCAGCTTACCGATTTGGTCTATGGTAATAATATCCATGTTTCATCCCGCACTATTGATAGCCACCTGCGCAATATCCGCGCAAAACTGGCAGCGGCTGGTTGCAAAACAGCGATTGTTTCGGTCCATGGCGTGGGGTTAAGGATGGGCGATTGCGCGATCGTATAAAACAAAAATGGCGGCCAAGGCTGTCTTTTGTGGTGCTGGCTGTGTTGGGCATTGTGCTTATCCTGCCATTCGCAGGGCTGTTTCTGTTCAGTTTTTTTGCCAATCAACTGGTGCAGCAAACCGAGGAAAGCCTGCTGGGGCAAGCCTCGGTTTTGTCGGCAAGTTTTGCAGCCCTTTATGATGAGGCGGATTTTTTGGCGGAGCCGGTTTTTCCATCCTTAAATCTGGCCAATGACACAATCTTGCCGCCGCGCGCCGATGCGCGCCCTGCCACACAGCCCATAGGCCCGCGATATCTGCAAATCGCTGCGGTTCTATCGCGGGTTTCCAGCAACGCCCAGCAACAAACGCTGGTGGGCTATCGCATGCTGGATATTAACGGCACCGTGTTTGCCGGCAGCGCTGAAATTGGCCAGTCATTGGCCCATGTGCCAGAGGTCGCCACGGCTTTGTCAGGCAAGGTCACCACCGTGGCGCGGGTGCGATTGCGTGATCAGCCCACCCCCGGCATTTACGCCCTAAGCCGTGGCACAAGGGTGCGGGTGTTTGTGGCCATGCCGGTTTATGTTGGGGATCAGGTTATCGGCGCGGTTTACCTAAGCCGAACCCCAACCCATATTTTCCGGTTTTTAAGTGGCGAGCGTCTGAACCTTATCAAAGCATTGGGCTTTGTGGTGCTGGCAGCAGGGCTGATCGGGTTTGTTTTCTGGCGATTTATCACCGGCCCTATTCATCGCCTAATTGCCCAAACCCGCGAAATTGGCGCAACCGGCAACCCGAATGTGGCCGCCTTAACCCGATTTGGCACAAGGGAAATTGCCAGCCTCGGCCAAAGCTTTCAAACCATGGCGGCAGAGCTTAAAAACCGGCAAGACGCAGTAAATACCTTTACCGCCCATGTTACCCATGAACTGAAATCGCCCCTAACCGCACTGCGCGGTGCAGCGGAATTGATGCAGGATGCGGGCATGGATAAAACCCAGCGCGTCAGGTTTCTGGATAATATTCTGGCAGACACCGCGCGTATGGAGGCATTGCTTGGCAAAATGCGCGATCTAGCGCGGGCTGAACAACCCTTGCCAAGCGGCACTTGCAAACTGCAAGACCTGCAACAGGTGTTTGATAGGTTTGACGGGCTTGAAATTAGGGTTGAAACCCCTGATCACAGCCTGCCGGTGCATTGCGAAAACCTGCAAATCATGGTGATGCATCTGCTGGAAAATGCCGTTGAACATGGCGCAACACAGGTGGTTTTGCAGGGTAAAGACAAGTTTCTGGAGATCACAGATAACGGCACAGGTATTTCTGCGGGCAATGCCAAAAACATATTTACGCCGTTTTTCACCACGCGGCGCGATACGGGCGGCACCGGCATGGGGCTTAGCATTGTTGCTTCGATGCTTCAAACCATGGGGGGCGAAATTAGCTTGGTTAAGGTAAAGGTAGGCACTTGTTTCCGGTTGGAGTTTTTAAGCTAGGGTCTGGACCTGTTAATCCTGACCCTAAGCCAATTTTTTACCAATGCTGGCAATTCCCAGTGTTTCCAACACCTTGACCTCGATATCTTTGGCGGACAGCCCTGCTGCTGCATACATTTTACCGGGGCTATCATGGTCTTGAAACACATCCGGCAGAGTCATGGAACGGAATTTCAACCCGCTATCAAATACTGCCTCATCGGCCAGAAGCTGCGCAACATGGCTGCCAAATCCGCCAATTGCTCCCTCCTCGATGGTGATCAAAGCTTCGTGTTCAGCCGCCAGCGACAGAATCAAATCGCGGTCCAGCGGTTTGGCAAAACGGGCATCGGCGATGGTGGGGGTAATGCCACGGGCTTTCAGCGATTCGGCGGCTTTTTCACATTCAGCCAGCCGTGTGCCAAAAGACAATATTGCTACTCGCGCGCCGGATTGAATGATCCGGCCTTTGCCGATTTCCAGCACCTCGCCCCGTTCAGGCAGATCAACGCCTGTGCCTTCGCCGCGCGGAAACCGGAAAGCACAAGGTGCGTCATCAATGCTGGCGGCAGTGGCAACCATATGCATCAATTCGGCCTCGTCAGCGGCGGCCATCACCACAAAATTTGGCAGATTGGCCAGAAAGGCAATATCAAAGCTGCCCGCATGGGTCGGGCCATCGGCGCCCACCAGACCAGCGCGATCAATGGCAAAACGCACCGGCAGATTTTGAATGGCAACATCATGCACAATCTGGTCATAGCCACGCTGTAAAAATGTCGAATAAACCGCACAAAACGGTTTCATACCGCCAGCGGCCAGCCCTGCCGCAAAGGTTACTGCATGTTGTTCGGCCATGCCCACATCAAACATCCGGGTGGGGAACCGTGCGCCAAATGCATCCATGCCGGTGCCGTCGGGCATGGCGGCGGTAATGCCGACCACGCGGTTATCGGCCTCAGCCTCGACAATCAGGGCATTGGCAAAAACCGATGTATAAGACGGCGCATTCGATTTGGTTTTTTTCTGCTCGCCGGTCAGCACATCAAATTTGGCGCGGGCATGACCACGATCATCCGCACCTTCGGCAGGGGCGTAACCTTTGCCTTTTTTGGTGATCACATGAATCAACATCGGGCCGGTGGCGCGTTCCTGCACGGTGCGCAGCACATTCAGCAATTGCTCCATATCGTGGCCATCAATCGGCCCGACATAGGAAAACCCCAGCTCTTCGAACAGAGTGCCGCCAACGGTCATGGATTTAACCATTTCCTTGGCGCGGCGCGCGCCGTCTTGCAACGGTGGCGGTAATAGCGAGGCAAAACCTTTGGCAGCTGATTTCAGCTCCTGAAACGGAGCCTCCGCATACAGCCGCGACAGGTAAGACGACATCGCCCCCACCGGCGGCGCGATCGACATATCGTTGTCATTCAAAATAACAATCATGCGTTTTTTCAGGTCACCCGCATGGTTCATGGCCTCAAATGCCATGCCGGCAGAAATAGAGCCATCGCCAATTACCGCAATGGTATCGCCAATGCCATGTTCCGGCGCGCCGCCCAGATCCCGCGCAGCGGCAAAGCCAAGTGCGGCAGAAATAGAGGTCGCCGCATGGCCTGCGCCAAACGGGTCATAGGGGCTCTCAAGACGCTTGGTAAAACCCGACAGCCCCGTGCCACAGCGCAAGGTGCGGATACGATCACGCCGTCCTGTCAGGATTTTATGGGGGTAACATTGGTGGCTGACATCCCAGATCAAACGATCATGGGGGGTGTTGAAAACCGCATGCAACGCCACTGTCAGCTCTACCACGCCAAGCCCTGCACCCAGATGGCCACCGGTTTCGGACACGACCGAGATGGTTTCGCTGCGCAATTCATGGGCCAGTTGTTCCAGCTCTGTGTCGCTCAGGGTTTTGAGGTCGGCGGGGCTGTTTATTTTATCCAGCAAGGGTGTGTTTGGGCGACTCATCACGGGTTCCTTCAGGTCGCTCGGGTTATGGTATATTGCGCGGCTTGGCGCAAGTTGTCTGCACGCGCGCTATAAGAGCCCAAGGCCGCTTGCGCCTGTTCAACCAATTCCGCTGCGCGGGATTTGGCCGCGTCCATGCCCAACAGGGAAACAAAGGTGGCCTTGCCAGCGGCTTCGTCTTTGCGCAGGCGTTTTCCGGTTTTTTCGGGGTCGCCCTCGATATCCAGGATATCATCGCGGATTTGAAAGGCACGGCCCAAAGCATCGGCATATTCAAACAATGGCGCAGGATCAGCCCCGGCCAGCATAGGCCCGGCACCGGCTGACCACCGGATCAACGCGCCGGTTTTCAGCGATTGCAATGTCGAAATCTGCGCCAGATTTAGCGGCGTTTGCGCGGTTTCAGCGGCGATATCCATGCCTTGACCCAAAACCATACCCGCGCCGCCAGCGGCTTTGGCCAATGCGGCAATCAGCACATTCGGCGCGTTAATATCGGCCAGAATTTCAAATGCCATGGCTTGCAAAGCATCCCCAGCCAGCACGGCGGTGGCATCATCCCATTTGACATGCACGGTGGGCAGACCACGGCGCAGATCGTCATTATCCATGGCGGGCAGATCATCATGCACCAGCGAATAAGCATGGATACATTCAATGGCAGCAGCAGCGGCATTGGCCTGCGGGGCTGGCACATCAAACAACAATGCGCCCTCGATCACCAGAAATGCGCGCAGGCGCTTGCCGCCATTCAGCACCGCATAACGCATGGAATCGGCAATGCGATTACCGCTGGGCAGCAGGGTATCAAGGCTATTTTCCACACGGGCCGCAGCATCCGCCAAGGCAGTCTGGAACTGCGCTTGGGCCATATTACCCAGCCTCGACCGGTTTGGTTCCGGTGGCTTGGCCATCTGCATTCAGGGTGATTTGCGCGACTTTTTCCTCGGCCTCGGCCAGTTTTTTCTCACAATGTTTTTTCAGCTTGTCGCCGCGTTCATACAGTTTGATCGATTCTTCCAATGGCACATCGCCGGATTCGAGCTGCCCGACAACGGTTTCCAGTTCAGCCATTGCGGCCTCGAAACTAAGGTCTTTGGTCATTTACTGCTCCTGCAAAACTTTGACATGCGCCGCGACGCTCGCGGCAAGGGCATCCAGATCATAGCCGCCCTCCAATGTGGATACCAGACGGCCATGGCAATGTTTTTCGGCCAGATCACATAATTGCTGTGTGGCCCAGACAAAATCACCGGTATCCCAGTTCAGCCCCGCCAGCGGATCATTGCGATGGGCATCAAACCCTGCGGAAATAAACATCATTTCCGGCTGCCATGCATCTATTGCGGGCAAGATTTGCGAGGTCATTTTTTCACGAAACAGGCTACCATCCGAACCCTCGGGCAAAGGCACATTCATAATCTGCCCATGGGCACCGGTTTCATCCGCCGCACCCGAGCCGGGGAAAAGCGGCATTTGCTGGGTGCTGGCAAAGAAAATACGGCTTTCGTTCCAAACCAGATCTTGCGTGCCGTTGCCGTGATGCACGTCAAAATCCATAATTGCCACGCGCGAAAGATTATGCTGTTCCAGCGCGTGTTTGGCAGCAATCGCCACATTGCCAAACAGGCAAAACCCCATGGCGGTGCCGGTTTCGGCATGATGGCCGGGCGGGCGGCAGGCAACAAATGCATTTTTCGTATCGCCCGCCATCACCATATCAACCGCCTGAATTATACCCCCGACCCCGCGCAATGCGGCATTATAAGTGCCAGCCGACATATGGGTGTCAGGGTCCAGCGGGCCGATATTGGCTGATTTTAATGCATCAATATAAGACTGTGGATGGCAGCGCAGGATATGGCTTTCTTTACCCAGTGGCGCGTCAATGCGCAGCAAATCAAAGCCTTTTAGCGCCCGTTCAATCACCATCAGCCGCGCCACCTGTTCGGGGTGGCCCGGCGGGTTAACATGGTTCAGGCAATCTTGGTGGGTTATCAGAGCGGTTGTCATAGGTTAAGGATAAGCGCGGCATGGCCCGCCGACAAGCCAAAACCGAAAGGATATTATGCCCGAATTACCAGAGGTCGAAACCGTTCGTCGTGGGCTGGAACCCGCAATGGCAGGGTTTGTGATTACCCAAGCCGATATTCGCCGCCCTGATCTGCGCTGGCCGTTTCCCGCAAATATGGCAGCGCGGTTAAGTGGCAAAAAGGTGGAACGCTTGCGGCGTAGGTCAAAATATATTCTTGCTGATCTGGATTCGCGGGAAACCCTGATTATCCATCTGGGCATGTCGGGGCGGATGCTGATTGAAACCATCCAGACAGCGCCGGAAAAACATGATCATGTTATTCTGGATATGTCCGGCGGGGCGCGGATTATCTTTAATGATGCAAGACGATTTGGCGCCATGGACCTGTGCGATACCGATTCGGTTGAGCAACATAAAATGCTGGCCAGCCTTGGGCCGGAACCATTGGGAAACCATTTTGATGCTGATTACCTGTTTGCACGTTTCAAAAATCGCAAAATGCCGATCAAATCTGCCCTGCTGGACCAGCGAATCATCGCGGGGCTGGGCAATATCTATGTGTGCGAGGCGCTTTGGCGGGCTAAAATCGCACCGCAAACCTTAGCGGGTGATCTTTCCGAACAGACCGTTTCCGAACTGGTGCCGATCATCCGAACTGTGCTGCAAGATGCGATAAAAGCCGGGGGATCCTCGCTTAAGGATTACCGCCAAACCAATGGCGAATTAGGGTATTTTCAACATAGTTTTGCAGTTTATGGTCGTGAAAACAGCCCCTGCCAACGGCCTGATTGTGATGGTGAAATCCAGCGATTCGCACAATCCGGGCGATCAACCTTTCATTGCCCGACCTGCCAGCAATAGGCTTGCCAAGGCGGATATTCGTGTTAGACCTGATGGCTTGAAAGCTGCCAAGGGGGCCAAAATGGCTTATGAAAATATTCTGACCGAAGTTTCGGATCATGTTCTGACCATCACCTTAAACCGCCCCGATGCGCTAAACGCATTAAACGCACAATTGCTGGACGAGCTGGGTTTGGCTTTAACCAAAGCCGATGCAGATAAAAACGTGCGCTGTATTGTCATCACCGGTTCGGAAAAAGCCTTTGCTGCCGGTGCGGATATCAAGGAAATGGGCAAACAAAGCTTTGTCGATATGTTCCTGAGCGATTATTTCACCGATCAAACCGAAACCATTACCCGGGTGCGAAAACCTATTATTGCAGCCGTATCGGGTTACGCGCTGGGCGGCGGCTGTGAATTGGCGATGATGTGCGATTTTATTATTGCCTCGGATACCGCTAAATTCGGCCAGCCGGAAATTAACCTTGGCGTGATGGCCGGCATTGGCGGCACTCAGCGATTAACCCGATTCGTTGGTAAATCAAAAGCCATGGAAATGAACCTGACAGGGCGATTTATGAACGCGGTGGAGGCCGAAAGCTCCGGCCTTGTCAGCCGTGTGGTGCCGGTGGCGGATTTATTGAAAGACACCCAAGCCACAGCGGAAAAAATCGCCGAAAAATCGCTGATTACCACCATGGCGATCAAAGAATCGGTTAATCGGGCTTACGAGACTACGTTACGCGAAGGAACCTTGTTTGAACGGCGGGTTTTTCACTCGCTTTTCGCCACCGAGGACCAATCCGAGGGCATGAATGCCTTTGCGGAGAAACGCGAACCGCAATTCCGTGATAAATAACGCTTGGATGTGTTGACTTAGCCGAGACTCGGCGGTAGATACGCGCTTCATCTTTCAATATGCAAAGAACCGGAATTTATACATGGCAAATTCGCCCCAAAGTAAAAAACGTGCCCGCACCGCTGAACGCCGTGCCGAGATCAACAAAAACCGTCGCACACGGATCAAAACCTTCATCCGTCGCGTTGAAGAAGCCATTACCGGCGGTGATCAAAAAGTCGCCGCCGAAGCATTGAAAAATGCCCAGCCGGAAATCATGCGCGGCGTGACCAAAGGCGTTTGGCACAAATCAACCGCCAGCCGTAAGGTTTCACGCCTTGCTGCACGCGTAAAGGCAATGGCTGCTTAACCGCAACCTACTGTATACCGAATCTGATGGGCACGCTTTTGGCGTGCCTTTTCTTTTGTCAAATCTTATATTTTATTTTTTATCCACAGATTCACGATGTTCTCGCTTTGCGCCTATTGCCCGAATCTGTGACCTACAATAGCTTGAGCTTACGCTTTGCGAATCTGCTCGCTGCCTGAAAGCGTCGTCATATTTTCCTGTTCTGCACGGTGGAAACCATTTTTCCGCTGCCGAATATGTTTGTCTTGCGACAATTTTTGGCTTTAAAACCGATGGAACATAAATGCCCGAGACTGCCGAAATTATTGTTGCCGAAGTCACGCCAAAAGCGGCTTGGAAAGGCCTCGCCTCGGACCCGTGTTCGGTTCTGGTTGATGTGCGCACCAAATCGGAATGGAGCTATGTCGGCGGGCCTGATCTGGATGATCTGGACAAACAGGTTATCCGCGTTGAATGGCTGGCCTTTCCCGATATGGCAGTAAACCAGGGCTTTGCCGGAGAATTATTCTCGCGCTTTGGCGACAGATTCCCGACAACCATTTATTTTATTTGTCGATCCGGTGTGCGGTCCTTGGATGCCGCAGATTTTGTTACCGAAGCAGCTGCTGAAATTGGCCGGAAAACCGTATGTGTTAATGTGTCCGAAGGGTTTGAAGGCGATTTGAACGATGCCAAACAACGCGGACAGGTAAACGGCTGGAAAACCCATGATCTGCCGTGGCGGCAAACTTAACAAATAAGCAATTTGAACAATAATGGCGCGAAATAGTGCCGAGACGAATTAGGGACGGAATGGAAAAGAATAGCTGGGGAAGAATACGCACGGAATTACACGCCTCGATCGGCGGCGATGCGTTCAAAAACTGGATTGATCCGTTGGTTTTTGACGGCGTGGAAAACGCGGTTGCGCGGTTTACCGTGCCGACAAGTTTTATGGGCAACTGGGTTTCGCGCAATTATGGCGATGCAATCCTGCACCTGTTTTCGGTTGAGGAAACCCGCGTTGACCGTTTGGAATTTAATGCAGCAGCGCATAAATCAACGGCCGCAAAACCCGCTGTAAAATCTGCTGCGCCCAAGCCTCAGGAAAAAGAACTGCCCTCATCGCCTTTGGATGACCGGTTTACCTTTGACGGTTTTGTGGTTGGTAAACCAAACGAGCTGGCCCATGCCGCCGCGCGCCGCGTGGCAGAAGGCGGCCCCGTTTCGTTTAACCCGTTGTTTTTATATGGTGGCGTTGGCCTCGGCAAAACCCACCTGATGCACGCCATCGCCCATGAAGTAAAAGCCCGTGATCCCCGCGCACGGGTTTTGTATATTTCTGCCGAACAATTCATGCACCGTTTTGTGCAGGCTTTGCGGTTCAAGGATATGTATACGTTTAAGGAATTGTTCCGTTCGGTTGATGTGTTGATGGTGGATGATGTGCAATTCATTGCAGGCAAAAATTCCACCCAAGATGAGTTTTTCCATACATTTAATGCGCTGATCGAAGCCAACAAACAAATCATTATTTCAGCAGATCGCGCCCCCGGTGAGATCGACGGGCTGGAGGAACGCATTCGTTCGCGTCTGCAATGCGGGCTGGTGGTTGATCTGCACCCAACTGATTATGAACTCCGCCTTGGCATTCTGCATTCCAAAGCCGAAGCCCAGATCAAACAAAACCCCGGCGTTGAAATGGACCCGAAAGTGCTGGAATTTCTGGCGCACCGGATTTCCTCCAATGTGCGGGTGCTGGAGGGCGCATTAACCCGCCTGATCGCGTTTTCGTCGCTGGTCGGGCGTGAAATCACGCTGGATATGGCGCAGGAATGCCTGACCGATATTTTGCGCGCCTCGGAACGCAAGGTCACGATTGATGAAATCCAGCGCAAGGTGGCTGATCATTTTAACCTGCGTATGTCTGATTTGCTTTCCGCCCGTCGCGCCCGCGCAGTGGCACGGCCTCGACAGGTGGCAATGTTTTTGTCAAAGATGCTGACCTCGAAATCCTTGCCGGAAATTGGCCGCAAATTTGGCGGGCGGGACCACACCACGGTGATCCACGCGGTTAAGCGTATCGAGGCGCTAAAGCTTTCCGATAGTCAGGTTGCCGAAGATGTTGAACTTTTACGTCGCATGCTGGAAGCATAAGGCCTTGAATATCCCTGCCAAACGGCTAGGATATTTTTCCAACAATATGACTGGTGAGGATTATGAAAGCTAGTATCGAACGCTCTGCCCTTCTTAGCGCCATGAGCCGCGCCCAATCGGTTGTAGAGCGGCGCAATACCATCCCTATTCTGGCCAATGTTCTGATCGAGGCCGAGGGCGCAGAAATCCATTTTCGCGCCACCGATCTGGATATCGAGGTGATCGACAAGGGCGCCGCCGTGGTTGAACGCAGCGGTGCTACCACGGTTCCGGCCCATATGCTGCATGAAATTGTGCGTAAATTGCCTGATGGGGCGATGGTTGAATTGCATGATGATGGCGCATCGGGCCGGCTGGAAATCAAAGCCGGGCGGTCGCATTTCAGCCTTGCAACCTTACCCCGCGAAGATTTCCCGATTATGGCCAGCAGCGATTACGAGTGTAATTTCGGCTGCAAAGCTCCGGTATTGCGACGTTTGTTTGACAAAGCCAAATTTGCCATTTCCACCGAGGAAACCCGTTATTACCTGAATGGCGTCTATTTCCACGCCAGCGATTCGGCTGACGGGCGCGTTTTGCGCTGTGTAGCCACCGATGGCCATCGCCTTGCGCGCATTGATGCGGACCTGCCCGACGGTGCAGGCGATTTGCCCGGCGTAATTGTCCCGCGCAAAACAGTGAACGAACTGCGCAAATTGCTGGATGATGACAATGCGATGATTGCGGTTTCGGTCTCGGAAACCAAAATCCGGTTTGCCACGCCGGAAATCACCCTGACCAGCAAGGTTATTGACGGGTCTTTCCCCGATTACACACGGGTGATTCCCAGCGGCAACACCAAACGGCTGGAAGTCGACGCCAAAGAATTCGCCAGCGCCGTTGATCGGGTTTCCACCGTTTCATCCGAACGTTCGCGCGCAGTGAAATTGACGTTGGATGAAGACCGGCTGGTCTTGTCGGTCAACGCCCCCGATAGTGGCGCGGCGGATGAGGAACTGGCGGTAGCCTATAGCGATGAACCGCTGGAAATTGGCTTTAACGCCAAATACCTGCTGGAAATCGCAAATCAGGTTGACCGCGAAAACGCGGTGTTCATGTTTAATTCATCAGGCGACCCGACCTTGATGCGCGAAGGCAATGATGACAGCGCCATTTACGTTGTGATGCCGATGCGGGTGTAATGCCTGACCTTGCCATCACGGGGTTGTGGCTGTCGCATTTCCGATCGTACAAGTCGGCTTTTATTGAACCTGATGCAGGCATAATCGCGCTTTACGGGCCAAATGGCGCCGGCAAAACCAACATTCTGGAGGCCATATCCATGCTGTCGCCCGGGCGTGGTTTGCGCCGCGCGGCGGCGGATGAATTGATGCGCCACCCTGAAAATCTGGGCTGGAAAGTCAGTGCTGAAATTAACACCCTGTCAACCCGACACGAGGTTTCGACCAAAAGCATACCTGATACGGGGCGTTTTGTGGAAATTGATGGCAAAAAAAAGCCGCAAATCGTGCTGGGTGAAATTGCACGTATTCTTTGGCTGGTGCCGGTGATGGACAGGTTATGGCTTGAGGGTGCATCGGAACGCCGCCGGTTTCTGGACCGGATGGTGATGACATTTCACCCTTCCCACGCCGAAGCCAGCTTAAAATATGAAAAATCCATGCGCGAGCGCAACCGGTTGTTAAAAGACCAAGTCCGTGATGCAGCTTGGTACGACGCGCTGGAATTGCAAATGGCCCAATCTGGCGCGGAAATTTCGCAAAACCGTGTTGATGTTCTGGCTCGGTTGCAAAAAGCCCAAATCGGCGCAAAAACCGCATTTCCGCAAGCTGATCTGACCTTGTTATCGGCGGATGAACACCAACCGGAATTGGCCACAGACAGTCTTTATGCGGCGCTACAATCGGGGCGCGGCCGCGATATGGCAGCAGGGCGCAGTTTGTCGGGGCCACATCGCGCTGATCTTCATGCGGTTTATGCAGCCAAAAACGTTGCTGCCAAATCCTGTTCAACCGGCGAGCAAAAAGCCCTGTTGATCTCGCTGATCCTTGCCAATGCCCGTGCTTTGGCGGCAGATTACGGCGCGCCGCCAATTTTACTGCTGGACGAGGTCGCCGCCCATCTGGATGCTGATCGCCGCGCCGCGCTTTATGCAGAAATCACCGCGCTAAACGCGCAAGCATGGCTGACCGGAACCGGCGCGGAACTGTTTGAATCGCTGGGGGGTGCGGCCATGATGTGCCATGTTTCAGATCAGGATGGCGCGTCCTTTATTACTGCGTTGCGCTGATTTAACGCCTCGCGCCATGCCAGAAAAATAACACCAAACAGAATGATTCCGGCACCGATAAAGCTGATTGAATCCGGCACCACGCCATATATCCAGAAATCATAAAGCGTGGCAAATATCAGGGTTGAATACATAAACGGCATGACAAAGCTGGCATCAGCAGCGCGCATGGCTGTGATAAACAATATCTGAATGCCGATCATTGAAAAGCCGATCACCGCCAACAGCCCCCATTGAATCAGGCTCGGGCTGGTCCAGACAAAAGCCGCTGCGGTTCCGGCAATCAGTAACCCGATTGAATTGTTAATGATAAGGATTTGAAACGGCGATTCGCGCCCTGTCAGTTTTTTGATCAAGACAATCTCAAGCCCGATCATCACTGCCGCTGCCAGCGCCAGCAACGCCACCGGTTGAAATACCCCAATGCCGGGGCGCAATAAAACCGCTGCGCCCAGTAATGCAATCCCCGCCGCTATCCAGCGGAATTTACCGATTTTTTCACCCAGCAGGAAAACTGCGAATACCATGCCAAAAGCCGGATTAAGGAAATTGATCGCCGTGGCATCCGAAACCGGCATGCGCGCCACCGCAGCAAACATCAATGTCACCCCCAACCAGCCGGAAAACGAGCGCCCGAAATGCAATGGCAAAGACGGGTTCTGGATTTTGGGCCTGAATATGGTCGCGCCGATCATCAAACCGATAAAGGCAAACAAAAACCGCCCGCCGCTAACCATAAACGGGTGCAGAGCATCCCCGCCAAACCCTGTTCCCAATGCTTTGGCAATAATGGTCAGCCCTGCAAACATGGCGCTAGCGATTAAAATCATAATCGCGGCGCGCAATGGCTGAGGTTTGGTTTCCACCTATTTAGGCAATTCGGGAACGGTTGAAACCATGGCAGGGCGTTTTGCAAACCCGGCTTCCCATGTGGCCAGTTTCAGGTGGTTGTCGCGCCAGCCCCGATCATCATGGCGCAGATCCAGATAGCCAAGCGCGGCGCCAATCCCGTAACAGGCCATATCGGGCGTGCCGTTCAAATGCACCATCCAATCGTTTTCAATACTGTCCAGCGCGCGGCTGATTTTCAGCCATTGGGCCTCGATCCAGTCGGATGATTGCTGGGCCTCGGGGCGCAGCATGCGTTCATATGCGATTAAAATCGCGGCTTCGTTTATGCCCTCGCCAAGCGCTTCCAGCGTTAGTGTATCCCATAACGTGCTGTCATTCGGATACAGTTTTGCGCCATTATGCATGGTATCAAGATACCGGCAAATTACCCTGCTATCAAAAATCGGCTTGCCGTTATTACGAATAAGGCAGGGTATTTTTCCAAGCGGGTTATTATCCGGCACAATATCACCGGGGTTGATTGGCGATACCTTGACCGGCACCATTTCAACCTTTTCCAATTGTCCGGTTTCGATCAGGGCAATCATAATTTTGCGCACATAAGGCGAGGTCGGAGCGTAGAAAAGTTTCATATCAGTTTCCTTTATCTGCATCGCACATCCATTGCGCCAATTCGGTTTGCATCATGCCAAGCGGGCTGGTTTCCAGCACCTTTGCGGCCAAAATCCGTGCTTTGTCAGGTTTATTCTGACCAAGTTTCCATGTGGAATCAATTTTGGTGATCTCTAATTCAGCAGGAATAATCATCCGTGTCATTTTTGCCTGGTTTTCACTTGATACCTTATCCAATAGCCAAACGGGTTTGGGCAATAGCTGCTGTTCAAAATGGCTGGACAGCGCACGAAGATGTGGTTTTAGTGCCTCAGAAGGCAGGATTTTCAGACTGCCGCGCAGATGCACAGCGATGTAATTCCATGTCGGAACTTGTTGTTCAACCCCGTACCAGTCCGGCGATATATAGGCATCCGGCCCGTTCACAACCAGCAATGCTTTGGCATCATTACCCATTCGGGCAATCGGGTTGGAGCGCAGCATATGGAACATGGCTTTGCTGCCATCATCCGACAGAATAAACGGAATATGCGCAGCCAGAGGGCCATCGCTGCCGTTGATACCTAGCGTGCCAAAGCCGCGCGCTTGCGCAAAAGCGAGCGCAGTCTGACTATCGGTTTTTCGAAATATCGAGTTTGGATGCATGGGCTGAGGCTAGGGGAAGCCCCGCAATGCTGCAAGCCGCATTTAGCCCTCATCCATCAATTCCTGCCAACGGTGGCAAGCGACCTCATGGCCGGTGCTGGAATGTTCCAGCTTTGGTTCATCAACACGGCAGATATTTATCGCATTCGGACAACGGGTCTGGAATTTGCAGCCCGGTGGCGGGTTGGTTGGCGACGGAATCTCACCCTCCAGTTTCTGGGCTTTGTTCGGATCATCCGGGTCCAGCGACGGAATGGCGGACAATAACGCCTTGGTATAGGGGTGGCGCGGGTTGGCGAATAATTCACGCGTTGGGGCGGTTTCGACCAAGCGTCCCAGATACATCACCGCGACATGGTCACAAATATGCGCCACCACGCTAAGATCATGACTGATAAACAGAAATGTCAGGCCCATTTCTTGCTGAATTTCTTTTAGCAGGTTCAGCACATCCGCCTGAATAGAAACATCCAGCGCTGCCACAGATTCATCCGCCACCACAAAATGCGGATTGGAAACCAAGGCGCGCGCAATCGAAATGCGTTGGCGTTGCCCGCCGGAAAACGCATGCGGAAACCGGCGCAGATGTTCGAGGTTCAACCGGCATTTCTGCGCGATTTCACGCACCCGCGCGTCGGTTTCATCGCGGGTTTTGGTCAGGCCCATGACCTCCAGCGGTTCGGCGATAATATCGCGCACCGTCATGCGCGGGCTAAGCGCGGCGTATGGATCTTGAAAAATAAGTTGCGCGCGTTTGCGGTATTCTTTCAGGCCTTTTTTATCCACATTGGTCAGGTCGATCTGGACCTCGCCATCATCATAAAGCACCTCGCCGCGGGTGATTGGCGCGGCCTTTAGCAAAGCGCGGCCAAGGGTGGTTTTGCCCGAGCCACTTTCGCCCACTAGCCCGAAAAAGCTGCCTTTGGCGATGTCAAGATTGACGCCTTCGCAGGCTTTTACAACCGGCGGCGGGCCAAAAATGGATTTGTTCCGCAATGGAAAATGCACCGACAGGTCGCGGGCTTTGATCAGAACATTGTCGTCGCTCATGATGTGGCCTCGCTATACAAATGGCATGCTGCGGTGTGATTGGCATTGATGTTGATAAAATCCGGAATCTCAGCGCTGCAAATATCACCAATTTTAGCACTGCAACGGGTGTTGAAAACACAGCCGGTCGGCCGTTCAAGCGGTGACGGAATATCGCCGGGGATGGCTTGTAATGGCGTGTCGAGATCATCAAGGCTGGGCAGGGCCGCCAGCAGGCCTTTGGTATAGGGATGGCTGGGGTTGCGGATAACATCACGCACGGGGCCACGTTCAATGACGCGGGAAAGATACATCACCGCGACCTTGTCGGCGGTTTGGGCAATGACGCCCAGATCATGGGTGATAAACACAATGCCCATGCCAAATTCTTTGACCAGATCTTTCATCAGGTCAATCACCTGCGCCTGAATGGTTACATCCAGCGCTGTGGTCGGCTCATCGGCGATCAGCAATTTTGGTTTGGTGGAAAGGGCCATGGCGATCATGGCGCGTTGGCGCATACCGCCGGATAATTCAAACGCATATTGTTTGAACCGGCTGGAAGGGTCGGAAATGCCGACACGGTCCAGCATTTCAATTGATAATTCGGTGGCTTGTTTGGCGTTCATATCCGTGTGGATTAGCAATTGTTCAACCATCTGGTTGCCAATGGAAATCGCCGGAGCAAAACTGGCCATCGGTTCTTGGAAAATCATCGAGATCGCGCCGCCGCGAATGACCCGTTTGTCTTTTGATTTTGCCTTGGCCAATGCCATGACATCCACTGGCCCGTCATCCAGATGCAGGGTGATTTTGCTATCCGGCCCGTAAACCGCGTTTGACGGGTTTAACAACATCAGCGATTTGGCGGTGACCGATTTGCCTGAACCGCTTTCGCCCACCAGCCCCATGACCTCTCCGGCATCCAGCGAGAACGACACGTCGTCAATCGCGGTGATCAGGCCTTCGTCGGTTTTGAATTGCAGGGTCAGGTTTTCTACGTCTAATAATCGCGTCATTTGCCGGCATCCGAATAAGGGTCGGCTGCGTCTCGTAATCCGTCACCGACGAACACAAAGGCCAACACAAGAATAATGAAAAAGATTACCGGTATGAAATACCATTGATAATTCAGCAAAACATCGGCCGAAGTTACATTTTGCAACATCACCCCCAATGAATTCACCGGATCTTTCAACCCTAGCCCGATAAACGATAACGCAGTTTCAGACAGCACCATATACGGAAATGAAATCACCAGATCGACAATAATATAGCTGGTAAAGCTGGGTAATAAATGCCGCCGGATCACATGCCCGGGTGAGGCCCCGCAAAGCTGCGCCGCCAGCACATATTCCTGATTACGCTCGGTCAGTAAATGCGTTCGTATTCGTCGCGCCAAGGTGGGCCAGTTGATCAGGCCCAATACCATCGAGATAAAAAAGAACCTCGCCTCCGCGCTCCATGTGTCGGGGATGAAGGCCGCCAAAGCCATAAATAACGGAATGCTGGGGATCGTTCGCACCGTATCCGTTAACATTTGTAATATTGAATCTATCCAGCCACCGTAATATCCAGCGACCCCCCCGATCACCAGCGCCAGCACAAAGGCAATAAACACCCCGATTGTGCCCACCGCCAAGGACGTGTTGATCGCGGTCAGGGTTCGCGAAAAAATGTCCTTGCCTAAATCATCCGTGCCAAAAATATGGATCATGCCTTTATCTACGCCAAATAAATGCGTGTTGAATTTCAGGCCGGGGATTTCAAAATCCAGCGCTTCGCCCGGCAAATTGGCCTTGATGCGGAAATAGCGATATTCAGCACCCTCGACAAAAAACTGGACGTAGCGTCGCCCATCAAGGCTATCGTCCACTGTTGATACCCAGCGAAAATTGGTCGCCATGGAGCGTTCACGCGTAGTGGTGTAAATAAACGGCCGCCACGAACAGCCGTTATCATCACAAAACTGCGGAATTTGCGGTGCGCCATTCATGTAATCTTTGTCACGGCCCGCAACCGTTGCGTCATAGGGCGTTAGAAATGGCGCAAATATGCCGGATAGAATCAAGAATATAAGCACCCATGCGCCAATCAGCGCGGATCTGTTTTTCTTGAATCGTTGCCAGATCAGCTGCCCCTGCGAGGCGGTGAAATACGCCTCTTTGGTTTTTTGATCTACGCTCGCAGTGGTTGCTTGTTCGGTCATGGCTCTATCCTACAATGCTGCGACGGATGCGCGGATCGGTGAGCGCCAGAATTATGTCGGTCAAAAAGTTGATGGTCACGATACTACCGGTCAGCATAAAAATAATCGCCCCCGCCAATTGCTGGTCATTTGACCGCGCCAAGGCCTCGATCAACAAGGAACCGGCCTCGGTCAGGGTAAGAATCAGTGCCACAATCGGCAATTCGTTGAATATGCGGTTCAAATCAAACCCCAACGAGTTGATAATCGGGCTAAGCGCATGACGGGCCGGATAGCGCATCATCAACCTTCGCCCCGAAACCCCCCGCGCCGATGCAGCGGTTACATATAATTTGCCGATTTCATCAGACATCAAGGCACGCACGGTCTGGATGGCAAAAGCGGTTGCCGACCAGCCAAGAATGAAAATAGGCAGCCACGCATGGCCAAGGAAATCCATCATCCTGTCAAACGACCACGGCGCATCCCTGAATTCCTTGGAGAACAATCCCGTAAGGCTGTTGCCAAAATACATGGTTGAAAACAGCATGATCATCAGTGCCAGCAAAAAGTTCGGTAGTGCCAGCCCCAGATAGCTAACCAGACGCAGGCTGTTATTCAGGGTAGCGTTTTTTGATGTTGCTGCCAGAATGCCAACCGGAATGGCAATGGCATAAGCAAGGGTAAGCGCGGCAAGACAAAGCCCGAGGCTAAGCCAGAATTTCTGTCCCAAAAGCTGGCTGATATTCAGACGCTGGATACAGCTATCGCCAAATTCGCCTTGAAAGGCGTTGAATATCCACAACCCCCAACGTTTCAGATAGGGTTGATCAAGGCCAAGACGGATGCGCTCTGCGTCAATATCAGCCAGCGAAATAACCGAGCCTTGGGAGTTTTTAAAAGCAAGATAGCGTTCGGCGCAATCGCCGGGGACCATCTCCATCAGGGTGAAAACAATAAAGGAAACAAGGATCAGGGTAAAAATGGCCAATGCTGCACGGATGAATACAAATCTTGAGAATTGTAGCATTTATTCTGAACCCCTGAAACTTTTTGCCGTTTTGGCTTTATTGAACCACGGGCAGTTCGGAAAATGCCCGTGGTCGGTTTTATAGAATTATCTACTTACTCAGTAAGCGACCATTGTGGCCCACGGTAAGGGTAAGCCCAATAGTAGGAGTAAGAAGCGGTCCGGAACTCGGGGAAGTTCAGCAGTTTATTGGAGTGGTAAACCGGCGCAGCCGCTTTAACCGTTCCGATGAACAGCAGGTTATCAACCATGGCTTGCACCAGTTTGGCGCCCAGCGCATTGGATTCATCCGAACCGGCAATTGCACCTTGGAAGGCCGCAATATCGTCAGCCATTGTGTCTGCCCATTCTGGTGGTTGAACACCGGCAGTGCCGTTGGAATCAATATATTCAGCCCAAAGCATTGCAGTCCGCATTCCGAAATAGTTCTCGTACGGGGGTGTGAACAATTCGGAATTACCCAGAATAACCGCCAATGGCTGCCCTTTGGCATACATGGTTACGTCAAGCTGGTTTGCCGATTGCGCCGAACGGTATTCATCTGTTGTTACTTCTTTAACAACAGAGTTTACGCCAACATCGCTCCAGGCTTGGCCGACAAGCTCAACCAGCTTGGCTGACATGCCTTGCGTTGCAAACTGAAGGTTCAGAACCAGCGTATCGCCATTTGGCAACTCGCGCATACCGTCACCGTCAACATCAACCATGCCAATTTCATCCAGCAGAGCATTTGCCATTACCGGATCATACTGCGCATAAGACTGCACCATATCATCGGTTACAAAAGACGGCAGTGGCGAGAACGGAATGTATTGTGTTGGTGTGCCCAAACCAAAGAAGGCTACTTCGTTGATTTCTGCACGGTTGATCGCAACAGACATTGCCTGACGGAACCGAAGATCCCCAAACAATTCCCGCTTGCCCATATCATTCGACGTTACGTTAAACGCAAATGTGCCAGTGCGAATTTGCGGACGAATGGAAACCGTATAGTCGCCACGTTCCTGATTTTCCAGCAATAGCGGCGCATCATCAAGGTTTAGCGATTGGGTTTTATAATCCACTTCGGCATTAACCAGCTTCAGCAACCGGACCTCGGTTTCGGAAACAAATGTTTCGTCTTGCTCGTTGATATACGGAAGCTGGTTACCGGCTGTATCAACCATAAAGAAATAAGGGTTGGCAACAAAACGGCGCCCTTCGGTTGATTCAGCAATTACAATATGGCTTTCCAAAGTCGGAGCCGCAGCAGCCGGAAGGCCAGCTACAAGATCAGGCTTGGCCAACATCGGAGTTGGTGTATCCATCCAGTCTGACGAACCGTAATAAGCAGCAATTGCCGCATATCCGTTTTCAAACCCTAGCGCCTGTGCGTTTGCATCTGCATTCGGGTCGATATCCGGGTGGAATTGCCCCAAGAAACCCATAGGCTGGAAACCTTGCGCATAATGGTTGGCAAAATGCGACAACAAACCGGGTTTTGGCGATGGCAGGTTGAACTGGACGGTTGTTTCATCAACAACAACAACTTCCATCCGCTCGCCGCCAACCAGAACATAATCCTTGGGGCTGGCAATTACGTTTTCATCAAGTTGCAGGTTATCATACCAGAATTTAACGTCACGCGCACCAAATGGCGAACCGTCTGACCATTTATGGCCTTCACGCAGGAAAAATGTCAGTTGGGTAAAATCTTCGTTCCATTCCCAGCCCTTGGCCACGTTTGGCACGATGGTTTGCAAATCATCCGAATAACGCACAAGGTTTACGTGGCGAATTGACATAAAGTCCGATGTGCCGGCCTCGGTCGCGTTGGAAATAATATCCAGTGTGCCGCCATATGCGCCGATCACGTCATAAGGCGCAACAACCAATGGTTCGGATGGTAGACGCTCTGCCAATGGCGGCAAATCAGGGTTACCCTGAATTTGACCATTCAGGTCGGCAATTGCCGGGTTGGCCGAAAATTCTATGGTGCAATCACCCAGCGACTGGAATTCCGACAATTCATATTGTTGCGGGAAAGCGCCAGCGCCAACCCCCATCATGTCGGCCACGGTGACCGCAGGACAGGTTGCAGCAGCAGCCGCCCCTGTCATCGCGATCAGCGCGCCGCCAGCAAGTAATATTCGTTTCATGTGTTTTCTCTCCGTTGTTTTTTCCGGTCCGGTTTTTCCGGCCCGTTCGTCTTGCCCCATAATATGCAATACTGTGTCGGGGATGTGACAATAGCATAATAGTTGTAAGTCTGGGAGGTTTTTGACCTTCAGGCAAGATCACAATACTATTTATTATCGCATACCCCTACAAAACTTACGCCGCATTCCGGTTTGGTTTGCGGTTGGTTAAGATTGGACACAACACAGCAACCTGTCAAGAAGTTTTCAATTTAGCACCCGAACCTTACAGCCCTTGATTGCGTCAGATTATTGACACTTTGCAACGCCTGCTGCCATACCGGTTTAACGACAAGCCCGTAATAAACCCACCCAAACCAGCCCTTGATTGCCAGCGCTGTTGGCCCTATACCGCGCGGGTCGAACCCATCATTTGAAACGAATCATTTTGGCAGGTTTGACATGGCCGGTTTTTTACAGGCCGTTTTGTTAAACGGGGTTCTCCCTTCCGATGCGACAAACGGCTGATATGTGATCCAACTGGCATCAAGAAACGTCGTTTTGACCTGCGATGGGCGCTATATGCAGACCCAGTGGAAGATCAGCAGCTCTCGGATGCGCATAACTTCGCCACCAAAGGCGAGCAAAAGGACGATAAAATGAATATGATCGAAACGCTCGAGCTTGAGCAAATCGCATCGCTTGGCAAAGACATCCCCGATTTCAAAGCCGGCGACACCATCCGCGTAGGATTCAAGGTAACCGAGGGCACCCGTTCGCGTGTGCAAAACTATGAGGGCGTATGTATCGCCCGCAAAGGCGGTTCCGGCATTGCCGCGCAATTTACCGTGCGCAAAATTTCGTTTGGCGAAGGTGTGGAACGGGTATTCCCGCTGCATTCCCCGAACATCGACAGCATCACCGTGGTGCGCCGTGGCCGTGTGCGTCGTGCCAAATTGTATTATCTGCGTTCGCGTCGCGGTAAATCTGCGCGTATCACCGAAGACACCAATTATAAGCCACTCGCGAAATAATCGCCATTTTGCGTTAGGAGCAATGCTATGAAAAAAAATATTCACCCCGAATACCACCTTGTTGACGTCAAACTGACGGACGGCACAATTTACCAAATGAAATCGACCTTCGGGTCCGAGGGCGACACCATGGTGCTCGACATCGACCCGAAAGTGCACCCCGCATGGACCGGCGGCGCGCATCGTCTGCTCGATACCGGCGGCCGTGTTTCCAAGTTTAAGAAAAAATACGAAGGTCTTGGCTTCTAAGCTTTTACGACCCGATAAGATCAGTTATAGAAAACGCGCTCCATCTCGGGGCGCGTTTTTTTATGGGGGCCTATGGCGCATATTATTGTATTGGGTAACGAGAAAGGCGGTTCGGGTAAATCCACCACTGCCATGCATCTGTTTACCGCCATTGCAATGTCAGGCCAAAAGGTCGGCGCCATTGATCTGGACCTGCGCCAACAAAGCTTTTTCCGGTATCTCGACAATCGCCGCCAGTTCATGGCGCGTGAAGGCGTTGAATTGCCAATGCCGGAACAATTTACTTTGCAGGCCGAAATGACGGTGTCGCTGAAGAACTGACACTAAAAACCAACGAGATAACCAGAAAGAAAAGTGATTATCTTGAAGGCACTTATGCGGTTCATGGCATTGAAGAAGTCATGAACCCTGATGATGTTGTGATTTTTATTAATCCTTTCAACTCTGAGGTCGAAAAAATAAAAGAAACCCTCGTCGATGGCGTTGGCTTGACTGTAATTGCCGTTTCTGATGAGGATACGATTTTTCCGACATTAAAAGTTAAAGATATTGGCGAATTGCAAAATTATGTCTATCTTGCAGCGGGCTGGAATATTTTGATTGAGGTTGGTATAAATCGTGGCATAAATCTTGATAAAGCAGAACGCGCCAGAAAGGTCGGCAACGAATTTGTTGGCTAAAAGATTTACGAGCATAGATGAAAAAACACAGGTTTGCTTGTGTTGATCCTGAGAATTTAAGGGTTTAGTATGAAGCATGATCTAAAAAAATATTTGATAATTTTCAGATAGAAGGCGATTTTCTGGATGCACTGCCTTATGGCAATGGACATATTAATGACACTTTTGTTGTAATGTGCCGCAGGGACGATGCTGAAGTCCGTTATATTTTCCAGCGGATAAATCATCTCATTTTAAAAAATCCAAAAAAACTAATGGAAAATATTGTTCGTGTTACACAGCATATTTGTAAGCGTTCGGGGAAGTACCCTGTGGGGTTGGTGGTTTATTGTTTTTTTGTCCATTTGTCTGGCAGGAGGTCGTGGAGTTGGTTGGCTTGGTGGTTGCTTATTCTGGCGATTACG
>JAKITE010000017.1 GCA_021648225.1 Paracoccaceae bacterium | reverse complement strand
CAATTTCAACCACTTTGCACAGGTAATCATCCTCGGTGCGGGTGGCATCCATTGGCGACCATTGCACATCCGCGCAAAGATTACGCGCATGGCTGACCGATTCATGGATCACATCACACATGGCATCTTGCGTCAGTTCGGTAATATCGCGGTGCAAAGGCGAGGTGCCGATAAAGGTATGGATACGCGGCAGGCCGGCAAATTTCACCGCCTCCCATGCGCGGTCAATATCGCCGGCTTTGGCCCGCGACAGCCCGCAAATCACGCTTTCTTTGCTGCGCTTGGCAATTTCGGCAACCGCCTTAAAATCGCCTTCGGAGGCGATGGGAAAACCGGCCTCGATGATATCCACCCCCATATCATCCAGCAATTCGGCGATTTCCAGTTTTTCATCATGGGTCATGGTGGCGCCGGGGCTTTGTTCGCCATCGCGCAAGGTTGTGTCAAAGATCAACACTTGGTCCTGTTCGGACGTTTTATTCATTTCGGTCATTTCTATAAGTCCTTGGCTGAGATTTTCAGGCGGCGCGATGTTTACTCCTCTGAGCATGCGCGCCGGTTCTCAGCACGCTCAGAGGCGACTAAGGAGCAGGATCAAGCTGCAGGCTTGGTAGGGGTGTTTGGTCATAGACATGGCAGGCACTATAGCCCGAAAAAAACTTAGATAAAGCATAAAGTACAAAAAAATAGACGTGGAATCCATTATGGTTTACTGAGTGTTAATCTGTAGCTTGATTTACGATTTCAAATAGGGGATGACAATGGAATTTATTCCAGCACCGGAAGCACCCAGCACGGTCTCGGATCTACCGTCTTCGGTTTTAATTGCCATTGTTGTAATTGCCGGATTGATTCTGGTGTATAGTTTCTTTGCCTTTAGCCGCAACCGTGCCAAAGTGGAGCAGCAATGGCGCGAGGAAAATATTGCGCGCAATGCCAGCATGCGAAGTGTTGCGCAGAAATTTATCATTCCGGAGAGTGCCAGATTCAAGGCAAAGCCGGTTGTCAGCACAAAATCCTTGCAAATTCTGGAATTGCTGGAAAACCTGATCTGGGATGTTAACTCCAGCTTCAGTGTGTTGATCCACATTTCCATGGACCAATTTCTGGAGCAGGAAACAAGCAGCAATCCGGTTGAACAGGAAAGAACACAGCAAAGCATGAGGCTGGAAACTATGGATTATCTGGTTGTAAACAGCAACGGTCTGCCGGTTCTTGCGGTGATGTATTACCGTGAGGGACCAACGCAAAGCCAGCGTAAACCGGATGACCTTTCCACGCAGACGATTATCGGAGCGTTGAATCGGGCCGGGATCAGGTTTTTCGAGATTGAACCGGGGTTTAGCCAACGGGATTTAAAGAAACGCCTGAAGAGAATGCTCAATTCCGGAATTTTGTAATCCTGTAGGCATCGCTGGATCCTGTGTTTGCAATACTAATTCCCTGCCGCTTCAGCCTCGGTGCTAGGCGCACCATTGTTCCAGAAACCGTTATATTCTTCGCCATTGGCGTATAACATTATGCCTTGGCCTTGCCGTTGGCCTTTTTCAAAAAAGCCTTGGTAAATATCTCCATTGGGATAGGTGGCGGTGCCTTCGCCATCAATTTCGCCCGCAGACCATGCACCTTCATAGACAAACCCGTCCGGCATGGTTATTTTGCCAATCCCGTCGCGCTGTCCGGCAACAAAGCCACCGGTATATTCGGTACCGTCGGAATAGGTGGCAATGCCTTGGCCGTCGCGCAACCCGTCTTTCCATTCGCCGGTATATTGGTATCCGTCCTGATAGGTCATGGTGCCGGTGCCGTGGTTTTTGGCGTTCTGGAACTGGCCTTCATAGACCAGACCGTTTTCATAACGGGCAATGCCTGCGCCCTCGATCACGCCGTTTGACCATTCGCCTTCATAGGATGATCCGTCCGCATAGGTGATTTTGCCAGTGCCATGGGCCACATCATTCTGGAATTCGCCCACATATACCGACCCGTCGGGATAGGTAACCTCGCCTGCGCCCTCGATGCGGCCAGCCACCCAGACGCCGGTATATTGATACCCGTCAGCGCCGGTAAAGGTGCCATTGCCGCTGCGTTGATCCGCCAGAAATTCGCCCTCGTACCGGTCACCCGAGGCATAAATCGCCACGCCGCTGCCTTCGCGCTGGCCATTAACCATGGTGCCTTCATAACGATCACCATTGGCCTGAATTAAAATACCTTCGCCATTGATCTGGCCGTTTTGCCACGCGCCAACATAAGTAACGCCGTCAGGCAAGGTCAGGCTGCCCTGGCCTTCGCGCACGCCGCGCACGATGTCGCCTTCATAGATCGCGCCGTCAGGATAGGTGATTTTGCCTATGCCGTGTTTGGTGCCGTCTTCCCAGTCGCCCTCAAATATATAGCCATTCGGGCTGGTCATGGTGCCAACCCCGTGATGCACCGCATTGGCGAATTCGCCGGTATAAACCACGCCATTGGCATATTCTGCTATGCCTGATCCGCTGATTTTGCCATCAACCCAGCTGCCTTCATAGGTGCCGCCATCGGAAAAAGTGATTTTACCGGTGCCCTCGGGGCGACCGTTCAGGAATTCACCTTCATAGATTGACCCGTTGGGAAAACGCGCAACGCCGATGCCCTCAATACGGCCCTCGACCCATTGGCCGGAATATTCATAACCGTTGGGCAGGCGATAGGTGCCTTGCCCGTGTTGTTTGCCATCCAGAAACTCACCTTCGTAGATGCCGCCAGTATCATATTGTTTGACCTGAATTTCCCCGGATTGCGAAAACCCGGGTGTAGCCAATGCAACAAAGATAAAGGCGGCAGAACTTAGTAAAAGACTATTTTTCAAAATATGTTCCCGATCTGGCAAAAGAATCGGACTCCTGTTGTTGTATTTTCAAGGGCTTACCTTGTTTGTCGAATATTATGGCCATCTGTCGGGTCTGACAATGGTTTTTTACACAATGGTGCGCATTCCCGCGTGCGCCGCTCTTGTCAAGCTCGGTGGCGGGGGTGTAATCCGGTTGGTAAATCCAGCCAAGGACATCAAAATGCCCGATCAATTCCGCATCACATTGGCACAGCTTAACCCGACGGTTGGCGATATTTCCGGCAATGCAGCCAAAGCATTGTCTGCCCATCAAAAGGCCAGGGATGCAGGCGCAGACCTGCTGGCCCTGCCGGAAATGTTTCTGACCGGATACCAGACCCAGGATTTGATACTGAAACCGGCCTTTCAGGCGGATGCAGCCGCACATCTGGCACAGCTGGCCAAGGATTGCGCTGATGGCCCTGCCGTGGCAATCGGCGCGCCACTGAATGAGAACAGCTTGTTATATAACGCTTATTTCCTGTTGCAGGATGGCAAGGTTAATGTGGTGGCGCGCAAACACCACCTGCCCAATGAAGACGTATTTGACGAACAGCGCCTGTTTGAAAGCGGGGCTATATCCGGCCCGTTTAATGTCAATGGCGTGCGGATTGGCGCGCCAATATGCGAGGATGCATGGCATCAGGATGTTGCCGAAACCATGGCTGAAACCGGCGCGGAAATCCTGCTTATTCCCAATGGTTCGCCCTATCGCCGTAACAAACACGACCTGCGGATCGGGCTGATGGTTTCGCGCGTGATCGAGACCGGCCTGCCACTGGTTTACCTGAATATGGTGGGTGGTCAGGATGATCAGGTTTTTGATGGCGGCACCTTTGTTTTGAATGCCAGCGGGGATCTGGCGGTGCAAATGCCGGTTTTCGAAGAAAATATTACCACCGTTGAATTTACCCGCAATAAAAACGGTTGGCAGGCGATGCAGGGAGAACGCGACATTCACGGCGATGAATGGGAGCAGGATTACCGCTGCATGGTCATGGCGCTGCGCGATTACATGGCCAAAACCGGCTTTGAAAAAGTGCTGCTGGGCCTTTCGGGCGGGGTTGATTCGGCGATTGTGGCCACCATTGCCGTTGATGCGCTGGGGCCGCAAAACGTGCGCTGTGTGATGCTGCCATCCGAATATACCAGCCAGGAATCGCTTGAGGACGCCAGCCATGTTGCCAAGGCGCTGGGCTGTGAATTAAACACCGTTTCGATTGCGGCGGGCAGGCTGGCCATTACCAAAACCCTTGCGCCGCTGTTTGATGGCATGGAAGCCGACGTTACCGAAGAAAACATCCAGTCGCGCCTGCGCGGGCTGTTATTGATGGCGATGTCCAACAAATTTGGTTCTATGTTGCTGACCACCGGCAATAAATCCGAGGTGGCGGTGGGCTATGCCACCATTTACGGCGATATGGCAGGCGGGTTTAACCCGATCAAAGACCTGTATAAAACCCGCGTGTTCGAAACCTGCCGCTGGAGAAATAACAATCATCGTGAATGGATGATGGGTCCGGCGGGGCAGGTGATTTTGCCAAATGTCATCGACAAACCGCCAACAGCGGAATTGCGCGACAACCAGAAAGACAGCGACAGTCTGCCGGAATATGTGGTGCTTGATGAGGTTCTGGAGGCCCTGATCGACCATGATAAATCCGTGGCTGATGTTGTGGCAATGGGCCATGATCGTGCCACCGTCAAACGGGTCGAACACCTGATTTATATTTCCGAACATAAACGCTTTCAATCCGCGCCGGGCACAAGGCTGACCCTGAAGGCGTTTTGGCTGGATCGCCGCTATCCGATTGTTAATCGCTGGCGCGACGGTTCTTAGGTGGTTTTGTTAACTTTTGCGCGGCATATGGAAAACTTATAGAAAACTTATAGAAAAATTACACTGGAATCGCAGCATTACCCCTATAAATTAACGCCAGCCTTGCCCCTGCATATCAATGGCATGTAAGACAGCGCAAAGAAATTTCCGAACGGATCAAAACCATGACCATCACCCGCTTTGCCCCCTCGCCAACCGGCTATTTGCACATCGGAAACCTGCGTCCGGCGCTGTTTAACTATCTGATTGCACGGCAAGCTGGTGGCGAGTTTATTTTGCGCATTGACGATACAGACCCGGTGCGCTCAAAACCCGAATATGTGGCGGCCATCAAAGAAGACCTGACATGGCTGGGGATTGTCTGGGACAGGGTTGAGACCCAATCCTTGCGCCTTGACCGTTACGGCGAGGTGGCACAACAATTGCGCGAGGCAGGGCGGTTATATGAATGTTTTGAATCCCCCGTAGAGCTTGATCTTAAACGGAAAAAACAGCTTAACATGGGCAAGCCGCCGGTTTATGACCGTGCGGCGCTGGCATTGTCAGAGGCTGAAAAGGATGCTTTGCGGGCTGAACGCGGCAGCTATTGGCGGTTCAAGCTGGATCATACCCGCATTGAATGGGACGACGGAATTTTAGGGCCGCAAAGCATTGATGCCGCCAGCCTTTCCGATCCGGTGCTTATCCGCGCTGACGGGCAGGTTTTATATACGCTGGCCTCGGTCGTTGATGATACCGATATGAAAATAACCAATGTTGTCAGGGGGTTGGACCATGTGACCAATACGGCAACCCAAATTCAGATCATCAATGCCATCGGGGGCGAGATGCCCGATTTTGCCCATCATTCGATGCTGACCGGCCCGCAAGGCGAGGCATTGTCAAAACGGCTCGGCAGCCTGAGCCTGCGAGATTTTCGTGCCAACGGCATTGAACCCATGGCGATTATTTCGCTGATGGCGCGGTTAGGGTCATCCGATCCGGTGGAATTGCACGATGATATGGCGCCGATATGTGCGGGATTCGAGATGTCGAATTTTGGCGCATCCCCAACAAAATTTGACGAAAACGATCTTGTGCCGCTAACCGCAAAATTGCTGCACAGCCGATCTGCCGGGCAAATGGCCGAAGCATTGAAAATCGCCGGTGTGCCGGATGATCTGGCTGAAGAATTCTGGCTGGCCATTCGCGAAAATATCAACAAAACCGCTGATATTTCGCAATGGTGGGGTATTTGCAAAAATGGCGCTAATCCGGTAATCGCTGATGAAGACAAAGAATTTATCAGCACAGCCATGGCGTTGTTACCACCTGCGCCCCATGATGCAACCACTTGGAAAGGCTGGACAAATACCGTGAAAGACGCCACAGGCCGCAAGGGCAAACAACTGTTTATGCCGCTGCGTCTGGCATTGACGGGCCTGCCGCACGGGCCGAATATGGGCCAGTTTCTGCCCTTGTTGCAAAATATTCGCTAGGGCCTTTGCTTAGGGCTTGGGAATGGTCAGAACCTGACCAACGCTGATGGTATTCGGGTTGGTTAAAATGTTCTGGTTGGCGGCAAAAATCTGGCGATAGGCCAGGGAATCCCCGTAAATTGCCGAGGCAAATGTCGCCAGCGAATCGCCGGTAACAACCTGAATACGCCAGACATCGCCATCAACAACAACCCGTCCGATAATGGCACGGGTTGCTGCATCGGCATCGTCGCGCAAAACCGGCCCGGTCGGGGTTATCTCAACCTCGGCAACTTGTGCTTCGGCGGGTTCATTTGAAAGGCCCAGATCAAGATCGGCACTTTCGGCATCCAGTAATGCCAGATAATCAACATCCACCTGCCGTTCCTCGGCAAATTTGATACGCCCGACAATTCCGGCAAAAAGCGTGCGGGTGTCAATTTCGCCCGAAGCATCCTGAACTGCCAGCGGCACCGCATCGTTAAAGCGTTCTTCAACCGCCAGCGCAAAATAATCGGCCAGATCATCCTGATTGATGCCGGACCGTTTTCCGGCATCAATCAGCCGCTTTATTGCATTGCGAAGGTCGTCAACCGAATTTGATGAAACCGCAGCCCCCGCGTTGGTCGCCAGCGCGTCTTGGTCAGCCAGAACCGCCAATGATTCAAGGGCGCGGCCGGTATAAAAATTAATACGCCGAAGGTCAGATTCACCCAGATCATCAACACTGGTCTGGGCAAATTCAAGGCCGATAAAGACCGGGCTCGTGGGGGGTGCTTCTGTTAGGTTTGGGTTGGCAATTGCACTGCCCGCACCAATACTCAACGCCAAAACAGGCACTACATAAAATGATTTTCTTTCAAACATAAGCTTCATTTTCCTCCTCCGTTAAAAGGGTTAAAGCTTTGATTTACTTATAATTTATGGGACATGAACGGTTAATCCCAACATTAACCAATTCTGCATTCCGCCCCGATAATACGAAATTTTTTCAGCAGGATATCCCAGCGACATCAAGTTTTTGATTGCGCGTGGAGATTGCCCGCACCACGGGCCGTTGCAAAACAACATTAGCTTTGGAGAATTTGAAAAATCCCATTCCCCGCTGGTTTGCAAAACCCCGCCCAATTGGGTTAGCATCGGGATCAAAAACGGATTATCAGCAGACGGGGTAAACAGATTAAACGGCAGATTAATAGAGCCAGGGATAGTGCCGGCCCGATAAAAATTGGCGGTTCGAGAATCGACCAGATACCCGTTATTGACCTGAACATTGTCTTCCAGAAATGCCAATAACTCAACTTCACCAACGGTTTCTACCCCTTCACCGGCGGACATGGGGTTCACGCAAAATGGCGGGCAGGGACGTGAGGTTTTGGCAAAAGCTGCAGCAATAACCGCAGAATTATCTTGATTGCGTTCAATCACGATAAAATCTTCGCCAATCTCAAGTTCCATGAATGGCAATTCGGGCGTTATCCAGACTTCTTGCGCAACAATCGGCGTTGCGGACAAGATTCCGGCAATCACAAATGCGATGATCTTAAACCGTGTCATACAAAACAGTCCCCCATGTTTTTCGATGTTCGGGAAAAGATGAGCTTTTTCTAAACCCCAGCAAAATATCAAACTAATGCTACAGTCAAAAATACTGGTTTTCAACCATTCCTACGTATTTTTTTATGCAATATCTTTTGATATAGCTTATAATAACGAAAATTGTGGCTTTTCTACGGCAGCGATTTGGTCGTATTTTCATCTAAAAAAACCACCGAAATATTTGGATTTGGGCTTGCGTAAACCGGTTTTGACGCCCAAAGTCAGGTGAAACACTATGAGGTTTTTCATGCGATATATGGGTGTAGACAGTTTTGCGCAGGCGGTTGACTTGCTCGGGTCCGAACAAGGCAAAAGCATGGTTCTGGCCGGTGGCACGGATGTTCTGGTTCAGCTGAAGCTCGGGCTGGTGGAGCCGGATTTATTGATTAATATCAAAGCAATACCGGGTGTCAAAGATATTGTTATATCGGATGCCCAAATCCGGATTGGCGTAGCGGTATCCGGTGCAGAACTAGGCGAACATGCAGGCCTTCTGGCCGAATGGCCAGGTGTGGTAGAGGCGATGGAACTGATCGGCTCAACCCAGGTTCAGGGCCGTGCCACCATGGCTGGCAACCTTTGCAATGCCTCGCCAGCCGCTGATGCGGTTCCGGCGCTGGTGGCGGCGGGCGCGTGGGTTGAGACCCTTGGTCCGGCTGGTGCGCGTGAAATTGCGGTCAAGGATGTTCCGGTGGCACCGGGAAAAACCTGTCTGGCAAAAGATGAAATTGTCACCAATATTTGCCTGCCCAGACAGCAGGTCAATTCGGGGGATGCCTATTTACGGTTTATTCCGCGCACCGAAATGGACATTGCCGTGGCAAGTGCTGCGGTTAACCTGACCCTGAATACAGACGGAACCATAAAATCCGCCATAGTGGCGCTTGGTGCCGTGGCACCCACGGTTTTACTGGTGGCCGGGGCGGGCGAGATTCTGGTTGGCAGCAAGCTGGATAGCGCAGTGCTGGACCGGCTGTCGGCAGCCTGTGCCGATGCGTGCAACCCGATTGACGATCGTCGTGGCACGGCTGGATTTCGCAGAAAAATCGCCGGTGTTCTGGCTGGCCGCGCTGCCAAAATCGCTTATCAACGGGCAGGGGGTTCCTTATGAGCAAGATCCACGTAAACGCAAATATCAACGGCGATGCGGTTGAATTCCTGTGCGAACCTGATGAAACCCTGCTGGATGTTTTACGCGACCAGCTAGGCTTGACCGGCGCCAAAGAGGGCTGCGGAACCGGCGATTGCGGCGCTTGCAGCGTTACAGTCGATGATCGTTTGGTTTGCTCCTGTCTGGTGCTGGGTGCCGAGGTCGAGGGCAGCGCGATCACCACCATTGAAGGCATGGCAAACGGCGACGCGCTGCACCCGCTCCAGCGGCATTTGCTTGAAGGTGCGGCCTTGCAATGCGGGGTTTGCACCCCGGGAATTCTGATTGCAGCCAAGGCATTGCTGGATAAAAACCCTGACCCGTCCGAGGAAGAATTGCGCTATTGGCTGGCCGGAAACCTGTGTCGTTGCACAGGCTATGACAAAATCATCCGCTCGGTTATGGCGGCGGCGGCTGAAATGCGGGGGGAAACATCATGAACGTGAAACGCGAATTCAAAATACTCGGCACAAGGCCGGTGCGCCCTGACGGGGTTGAAAAAGTCACTGGCAAAGCCCTGTTTGGTGCCGATACCTATGCAACCGGCATGTTGCATGGTGCCATTTTACGCAGCCCGCATGCGCATGCAAAAATTATCTCGATTAATACCGGCGCAGCCGAGGCTTTGAGCGGGGTCAAAGCCGTGATTACCTCGGCTGATTTTGGTGATGTCAGCAGCAAAGCCACCCGTGATACCATGCATAATTGCATGGCCAATGCTGTGGCGTTTTATGATGGCCATGCGGTGGCCGCAGTGGCGGCAACCAGCAAATCCATTGCGGCGGCGGCGTTGAAACTGATTGACGTTCAATATGAAATCCTGCCGCATGTCACCGATGTTGATGCAGCCATGCAGCCCGACGCGCCGGTTTTGCATCCGGGCCGCCAGCACCGCTCGGTGCCGGAAGGCACGCCTGCCAATGTGGTATATTACTGTGATTTTGGCCATGGCGATGTTGATGCCGGTTTTGCGTCGGCTGACAAAGTGATTGAGCGCAGCTTCAAAACCGCCGCCACCCATCAGGGCTATATCGAACCCCATGCCTGCCTTGCCAATATGGGGCCGGATGGCAAAGCTGAGCTTTGGTGTTCCACGCAGGGCCATTATAATGTGCGGGCCATTTGTGCTGAGATTATGAGCATGGACGAGAGCCAGCTGCGGGTGACCGCATCGGAAATCGGTGGCGGTTTTGGCGGCAAAACCACGGTGTTTATCGAACCTGTGGCGCTGGCGCTTTCAAAAAAATCCGGCAAACCGGTGAAACTGGTAATGACGCGTGACGAGGTTTTTCGTGCCACCGGCCCGACCATGTCGGCCTCTATGGATGTGAAAATCGGCATGAACGCCGATGGTAAAATCACCGCTGGCCATGCGAAATTGCGCTATCAGGGCGGCGCGTTTCCTTACCAGATGGTGATGATGGGCGCGATGAGCGCCTTTGCGGTATATAATCTGGATCATGTCCGGGCCGAGGGCTGGGATGTGGTAACCAACCGCCCGAAAATGATTTCATACCGCGCACCCGGTGCGCCCATGGCGGTTTATGGCGTGGAATCGGTGGTTGATGAACTGGCACAGGAATTTGGTCTTGATCCGATTGATGTGCGGCTGAAAAATGCCTCGCGCGAGGGCACAAAATCCTCCTACGGTCCGACTTTCAAGGCCATCGGGCTGGTCGAGGCCTTAACCGCCGCCAAAGCCCACCCGCATTATTCGGCCCCGCTTGGCCTCAATCAGGGCCGGGGCATCGCCTGCGGTTTCTGGTTTAATTTTGGCGGTCAAGTGTCTGTTTCCATGGCAATAAATGCTGATGGAACGGTGAATTTGGTTGAGGGTAATCCTGATATCGGCGGTTCGCGTGCCTCTATCAGCATGATGGCTGCCGAGGAATTGGGCATTCCCTATGAACGCATTAAAACCATCATCGGCGACACTGCCTCGGTCGGGTTTTCCGATGTAACCGATGGCAGCCGCGTGACCTTTGCAGTGGGCATTGCCACCATCAACGCCGCCAAAGCTGCCAAAGCCGAAATGTGCAAACGTGCTGCCAAAACATGGGGCATTGATGTGGATGCGGTGGAATGGATTGACGGCGCGGTGCATCCTACCGGCCATAATGCGGGGGAATTTCCGCCGCTGTCGCTGAAAGAAATCGCCGCCAATTCCGGCCGCTCCGGCGGGCCAATCGCTGGCCATCATGAGGGCGCGCCCGACAAGGCCGGTGTTAGTTTCGGTGTGCATCTGGTCGATACAGAGATCGATCCGGAAACCGGTTTTACCAGCATCAAACGCTATACGGTGTTTCAGGATGTCGGCAAAGCCATCCACCCGTCTTATGTCGAGGGCCAAATGCAAGGCGGCGCGGTGCAGGGCATCGGCTGGGCCTTGAACGAGGAATATATTTACGGTGATGATGGCAAGCTGCAAAATGCCGGTTTTCTTGATTACCGCATCCCTGTGGCCTCCGATTTACCCATGATCGACACGGTAATCATCGAGGTGCCAAACCCCGGCCACCCTTACGGGGTGCGCGGCTGCGGCGAAACCGCAATTGTGCCACCACTGGCTGCAGTTGGTTCGGCAGTTTGTGCCGCTGCCGGTGTGCGGATGTTTGATTTGCCGATGTCTCCGCCAAAAATACTGGCGGCGATTGACGCCAAAAAATAATGGTAGAGGTCACCATATGGGGATCATTGCGCCGTTATACCGATGGCCGTGCAACGGTTTCGGTTAAGGGCAGCACCACCAAGGCCGTGCTGGATGCGCTGGCAAAAAACCACCCCGGTCTTGCGCCGATCATTGATCAAGGCGTATCGCTGGCCATCGATGGCGAGGTATTCAAGGATGCATGGTTCACCCCGATCAAGCCCGATAGCGAGGTGGTGTTAATGCCGCTGATGGTGGGCGGCTAGGCTGTTATTGCGACAGCTCTTGATAAATCGGTTGGACTGCACCCTGGCTTGGCCCGGGAATGGCAATGGGTTCGCGCTCAAACATCGAAGCAAAAATTGAAATCGTGACTATTGCTGCCAATAACACAAATCCGGCAATGCGGGGCAGGTTGGTCCAGACATATCCGCCAATGGGTTTGCGCTGATAAAGCGGAAACAGGAAACCAATAAAAATAGGCACTGCAAAAATTATAACCGTGTTATCAAGTTTGAGTTTTGCCATCGCGACAAGGCTGGCAATAGTCAGCAATGGCCAGACAAAAAATACAATCTTCCGCGTTTTGCCTGGAATATCCGCGCCTTCGGTTTCAAAATGATGGGTATAGGCATGGTCTTTGGCTTTAACGCCAAACCCCATCATTCCGGCAAACAAGACCGCGCCAATGGCTGTGCCGATCAACAATTGAGCTATTTCCTCAACGCCGCGCCAGTTGAACAGCATCATAAAAATGGCAAAATACAGGGCGTGGTAATAGGCATAGACCCAACGCCTCGGGTTGCTGATTTTTCTTGGCCCGCGAAACATCGCAGCACCGGCCAGCACATCGCGCGCCAAAAGAAACATGACCGAGGCAAGCGCCATACGCAGCAACAGGTCCGGCCCTTGCCAGATTGGCCAGGAAACACTGACAATCAGGCCAAACAAAGCTGCATAGACAAGGTTTACATAGTTTTGATGGATGGGTGCCATGGTGATTTCTTTTGGTTAATACGCCGCCTATTGATAGGGCCGGATCCAATAATTTCAAGGGGATAATTAACAGAGAGTGGTACGCCCTAGGGGAATCGAACCCCTCTTTTCAGGTTGAAAACCTGACGTCCTAACCGATAGACGAAGGGCGCATCGCTCTCTGTGGCGTCTATTTATGCGGGGCTGCTGTTGGATGCAAGCGTAAATATTGCCCAAATCGCAGAAATTTTCAGCCTTGGTTTTGTGCCTGCAAATAGTCGCGCATGGCTTGCAATGCCAACGGATATCCATTGGCGCCCAGCCCGCAAATCATGCCGATGGCCACCTTGGCAACAAAGGAATTATGGCGGAATTCCTCGCGCTTGTGGATGTTGGAAAGATGCAATTCCAGCACCGGTGTTTCAACGGAACCAATCGCATCCATGATCGCCACCGATGTATGGGTGAATGCGCCAGCGTTCAGAATGATACCGTCAAAATTTTCAGAGGCGGTTTGAATGCGGTCAATCAGCTCTCCCTCATGATTGCTTTGGGTGAATTTTACGGTAATGCCGAGGGTCTTGGCGATTTCCGCGCAATTCGCCTCAATATCGTCCAGCGTTAATTTGCCATAGATATTGGGCTGCCGTTTGCCCAGCAGGTTCAGGTTTGGTCCGTTCAGAACAAGAATTCGTTGCATATCTCACCACCTTTTTTTCATATTACCCTGCCGGGGCGGCGTCTTCCAGTTGCAATTTTACTTTGCGCCGCCCGCCCCAATCATCAATTTCCAACCGCCCGGCCAAATGGAATGTTGCGCCCGAATGTGCGCTTAGGGCCGGGCCTAGCTCGGTTTCAAACGCACGAAACGCGATGGCATCCAGCCGCCCGCCGCCATTGTCGAATGTCAGGCGCAGGTGCGATTCTCCGGCGCGTTTGGCAAAAGTGATATTGGCAGAAGGAATAACAAATCGTGGTGCAGGGGCCGATGCGCCAAAGGGTCCGGCCTTGTCGAGCAATTCGAGCAAATCAACCGTGGCCGCGCCGCTGCCCAGCATGCCGTCAATGCGTAAATCTGCGGGGCCAAGGGTTGCAGCGCCTTGTTTTTCCAGCATTTCTGACAATTGCGCCATGGCCTCGTCTATGCGGTTTTCAGCCACAGACAGCCCAGCCGCCATTTTATGCCCGCCGCCCGATAGCAACATGTCACTGCGTTTCAACGCCGAGACCGCCGCGCCCAGATCAATGCCGGAAACCGAGCGGCCAGAGCCTTTGCCAATGCCGTTTTCAACCCCGATCACAATCGCGGGCCGGTTGAATTTTTCCTTTAACCGCGCCGCCACAATACCCACCACGCCGGGGTGCCAACCCGCACCTGCGGCCCAGACCAGTGGGCCGTCAACGCCGCGTTCCTCGGCTTGTTCCATTGCTGAAATTTGCACGGCTGCCTCGATTTCGCGGCGTTCAATGTTCAACATATCCAGCTTTTCTGCCATATCGCGGGCTTGGTGCGGGTCGGTGCAGGCCAATAACCGCGCGCCCAGATCGGCCTGTCCGACACGTCCGCCCGCATTCAAACGCGGCCCCAGCAGATAGCCAAGGTGGTATGCCTTGGGGGCAGTATTCATTTTTGCCACATCGGCCAGCGCCATCAATCCCGGCCGTTCGCGCGCTGCCAGAACGGTTAATCCCTGACGCACCAAAGCACGGTTAAACCCGATCAATGGCGCCACATCGGCCACCGTGGCCAGCGCCACCAGATCAAGCATCGGCATCAGGGCTGGTTCGGTTTGGCCCGCCTCGCGCAGCAATTTATTGCCGGCCACAAGGGCTAAAAACACCACTGCTGCTGCACAAAGATAATGGTAATCGCCGGTTTCATCCTGTCGGTTGGGGTTTACCACCGCCAGCGCGGGGGGGCGTTCCTCACCACCTAGATGGTGATCCAGAATAATCACATCCGCGCCTGCCGAATTGGCGGCATGAATTGGCTCAATCGACACTGCGCCGCAATCCACGCAGATCACCAGATCATGATCCGTGCCCAGTTTTTTCATGGCCGGTTCATTGGGGCCGTAACCCTCGGAAATCCGGTCAGGAATATATAGGGTTGCGGTTTTTCCCAATGCGGCCAGCCAAGCCAGTATCAGCGCCGCAGAGCTGCCGCCATCAACATCGTAATCGGCAAAAATGGCAATGCGTTCGTTGTTGTTTACGGCCTCAACCAACCGTTTGGCGGCTTTGTCCATATCCAGAAAACCGGACGGGTTTGGCATCAGGTCGCGCAAGGAAGGGGTTAGATATGCCTCGGCTTCGGCAGGGTCAACGCCGCGTGCTGCCAGCACCCGCGCCAGCATATCGGGCAAGTTGGTTTGCTGGCTAATGGCCTCGGCCAAGCGGTCTGAATCAGCGCTTGGGCCAATCCATTTTCGCCCGGTTAGCGAGTTGGAAACATTAAGGAAATAATCGGTCATATAATCAGGCCGGCCCTTGGGCCAGCACATTTTTGACAAGCCTGAACAGGGAATAGACGATTGCCCCGGTTAATATAAATAACAGGAAACCCGATGGTGCAAAGCCGAACTTATAAAGTATAAATTGGCTGAGCTGGAGAATAATCCCGAACACCATAGGCAAAGCCCAGAAACCTAAAATCAAATAAAACCAGAAACGTTTGCGGGAAATCGGTTTGCGGTCCTGCTTGGCCGCGCGGTCGGGTTTGGCAGCAGGCAAGGCCGTTTCCGGCTTATGTGCCCGATCGGAATGGTTGCCATCCACACGGTGATAGCGGCGCCTTAGCTCCGCCTCCCGCTTTTTGGGTGGCTCACCGCCACCGAACCCGACCCGCCTGACCATATTTACCCCTTATTGATTACGCTGACGGTAAAACAACCGCCGCACCGACCCTGTGCGCGACCGCATCAGGATGGTTTCGGTTTCCAGCGCCCCAGCAACCCGCCTTGCGCCCGAAACCACAGAACCATTTGTAACACCGGTTGCGGCAAAAATCACGTCATCTGTAACCAGTTGATGTAAAGAGTAAATTTTGTTCAAATCGGTAATGCCGGTTTTTGCGGCGCGGCGTTTTTCATCGTCATTGCGAAAAATAAGCTGGCCATACATCTGCCCGCCCATACATTTTAACGCCGCAGCGGCCAACACGCCTTCGGGCGCGCCACCGGCCCCCATATACATGTCGATACCGGTTTTTTCAGATTCGGCGCAATGGATAATACCGGCCACATCGCCATCTGTGATCAGGCTGATGCGCGCCCCTGCTTCGCGCAGCTCGCGGATGGTTTCTTCGTGGCGCGGGCGCTCCAGCACACAAACCGTGATCCCATCAGGTGCGCATTTTTTGGCTTTGGCCAGCGCGACAACCCGTTCGGACGGGGTCATGTCAAATGTAACAATATCGGTGGGGTATCCCGGGCCAATGGCCAGTTTTTCCATATAGGTATCAGGGGCATACAGCATCGAACCCCGCGGTCCCATTGCAATCACCGCCAATGAATTCGGCATGTCTTTTGCACATAATGTAGTGCCTTCCAACGGGTCCAGCGCGATGTCAACCTCGGGGCCGTTGCCCGTGCCGACCTCTTCGCCGATATACAGCATCGGGGCTTCGTCGCGCTCGCCCTCGCCAATTACCACACGGCCCCTTATGTCCAGCTTGTTCAACTGGGTTCGCATCGCATCTACCGCGGCTTGGTCAGCGGCTTTTTCATCGCCGGATCCGATCAGTTTGGCCGCGGCAATGGCGGCTTGTTCGGAAACACGTGCAAGACCGAGCGAAAGCATCCGGTCGGAGTAAATAGAATTATCGGGCATTTTGGGCCTTTCCCGTTGGTTTGGTTTATTCTTCGGTAATGGATAATCCGTCAGCGCTAACACCAAAAAGATAGATGCCGGTGGCATCGTCACCGTCAACCTTGATGCAGGTGATTTTTGCGCCTTCGGTTCCGATCGGTTCGACATTAACCACCTGCGCGCATTCAAACCCTTTCAGGGTAATCGCCATTTGCAGGTTTTGCGCGACTTGGTCGTCAACCGCAGCCATTTGCGCATTGGCAAAGCCGGAAAGCGTGGTGAAAGCGGCGATAAGCATAATTTTTTTCATGGGTTTTTCCTTTGCTATGATTTTGCGTAAATTTACAGGGTCTCGATGCGTAATGCTATGGGCGCGGCCAAACTGGCGGGTAATGCGCTGATCTCCGCCAATGCCTGGTCCAGTGCGGTGCGGCTGGTGGCGTGGGTTACAATCACCAAGGGCGCGGATTGGCCACCGTGGCTATATTGATGCATCCGGTTGATTGATACGCCGAAATTACCCAGAATTGTTGCAAGCGTGGCCAGAACGCCAGCCTGATCTTGCAGTGAAAAGCGCAAATAATAAGCCGCATCGGAACCGGCACGAGAGGCCTCGGAATTTGACAGCCCAGCCGCCGGTTGCCCGAACACCGGAATGACAAGCCCGCGCGCGATGTCCATAACATCACCCAAAATGGCGCTGGCGGTGGGGCCTTCGCCGGCACCGGGGCCTTGATAAACCGTTTGACCAATAAAATCGCCGTCAACCACCACCATATTGCTAACCCCGTCCAACTGGCCCAGCGGTGAATTGGCGGGCACAAGGCAGGGCTGCATGCGCTGCTCCAGCCCGTCGGCATTCATGCGCGAAACGCCAAGCAATTTGATGCTAAACCCCATATCGCGGGCGTTTTTAATATCGGCCAGCGATACCCGCTCGATGCCCTCGATCTGCACCGAGGCAAAATCAACCTTGGTGCCAAACGCCACCGAAGACAGCAACGAAAGCTTATGCGCCGCATCAATACCGCCCACGTCCACGGATGGGTCAGCCTCTGCATAGCCAAGCGCCTGAGCGTCTTTCAGCACATCTGCATAGGCCGCGCCGGTGCGTTCCATTTCGGTCAGGATATAATTACAAGTGCCGTTCATCACGCCCATAACGCGGGTGATGCCATTGCCTGCTAAACCCTCGGTCAGGGCTTTGACAATCGGAATGCCGCCCGCTACCGCGGCCTCGTATCGCAAGGCAACCCCTGAATTTTCGGCCATTTCAGCCATGGATTGCCCGTGCAGTGCCAGCATGGCTTTGTTGGCGGTAACCACATGTTTACCATTTTGCAAAGCGGTTTCGACGCAGGCTTTGGCGGGGCCGTCTTCGCCGCCCATTACCTCGATCACCAGATCAACATCATCGCGTTGTGACAGGGCAACGGGGTTGTCTTCCCATGCATATCCCGACAGATCAACACCCCGGTCTTTGCCACGGGATCGCGCCGAAACGGCTGTGATTTCAATGGCTTTGCCGGCGCGTTTTTCCAGCAGCGCGCCATGTTTTTGCACCATTTTAACAATGCCGCCGCCCACGGTTCCAAGACCGGCAATTGCAATTTTAAGGGGTTTGGTCATGGTTTTCTCTCAAGGTTCGACAAAGCCCCAGCCATCGGGGGCATAGCCACGGGGCAGGGCAATTTTTGTTGTGCGTTCTTCGTGCAGCCAGATATTATCGGCCGACATTTCAAGGTTTTCTATGGATACCAGAATGGCAATGCGCGTGGTGCCACCCTCAAGCGTTTCCTGTTCGGGTTCGGCAGCATAACCAAAGGTTTTCAAGGCTTTTAGCAGGGCTTCGGTATCGGGATTTTCGGTCGGGATAAAAAACAGTTCCAGCGTAATTCTGGCGTTTTCCGGCACGTTTTTCTCGGCGATCAGCTGCGCCACCGTATAACGGGTTGCGGCTTGTTGGCTGTCAAAATCCCATTCAATGCTTGTCACGTTGATGCTCCGGTTATTGGTAACGCTGGGGTTATGGGGCCAGAAACGCGCAAGATCAACCCTGATAATACCGTGCCAAAGCCGCACGCATTGCGCGTTTTCGGGCCGGGTCCAGCACCGGCCCGCGCAGCGCGTTTGCCCGTTGGCGCAGATCAGCAGCACGTTGTGCCAATGATCGTGGATCGGGGATTGGCGCAATATCACGCGACGAGGCAAAATCGCCAATCGGGGAAAGCGCGGGCCAGCCAATACCGTCAATCTGTTTTGGAACCGCGTTACTAAACTGGCGCAGTTCCGCGTCAAATGAACAGGCGGATAAAGCCATCAAAACCACAATCAGGCTAAAACGCCCCGTTGGAAAAGAAATATATTTCACGTATACTGCGCCTAAAGTTGCCCGTTATCGGGTTTCAATATGTTTACCGTGGCTAAGGCCACGGGGCAAGCAGCAGGAAGCGTAAATGCCAGATAGCAAAGCAGAGATCGACGCACTGGCCCGACAAGGGCAGGAAATCGCCGCTAATATGGCGCAAATCGCCAGTCTTTCTGCGAAAATCTGGGAAACCTATCTGGAAAAGCAAAATCAGGATCAATCACAAAGCCCCGATCCGCTGAATATAAGCCCTGTGATGGCGGATATGATGCGGGCATTTATGGAAAATCCGCAAGAAATGGCCGATTCCGCCCTCAGCCTGTGGAAAGATCAAGCCACGATCTGGCAGCAGGCAATGGCAAAAATGCTGGGCGAAACACCGGATGTGGAAATGCCCGAAATCCCCGAGGCTGGCAAAAGATTTGCCCATAAAGACTGGTCGGAAAACGCGGTTTTTGAATATCTCAAACAATCCTATCTGCTGACCTCGGGCTGGATGCAGGACACAGTGAACGATATTGACGGGCTAAGCGGGCCGGAACGTAAAAAGGCGGCGTTTTACACCCGCACTTTTGCCGAATCGATGAATCCGGCCAATTTTTTTGCCCTTAACCCCGAGGTTCTGGAGGCCACCGCCAATTCAAACGGTGAAAATCTGGTGCGTGGCTTGCACATGATGCTGGAGGATATGGAGCGCGGCAAAGGCGAATTATTGATCCGCCAAACCGATATGGATGCATTCAAGGTCGGTCGCGATATGGCGGTTACGCCCGGCAAGGTGATTTGGCAAAATAATATCTTGCAGCTTATTCAATATGCGCCAAGCACCGAAACGGTTTATGCAAAACCGCTTTTGTTCATTCCGCCATGGATCAACAAATATTATGTGCTGGACCTTAACCCCAAGAAATCTTTGATGAAATATCTGGTGGGGCAGGGCTATACGGTTTTTGTGATTTCATGGGTTAACCCCGATGCGGCCCAAAAAGACGAAACATGGGATAGCTATTTACAGGCAGTTTCCGATGCCATGGATATTTGCCTGCGCGAAACAGGCCAGAAAAAACTGCATCTCGGGTCGTATTGCATTGCAGGCACGCTGGCTGGCACATTGCTGGCAAAACTGGGCAAAACCGGTGATAAACGGGTTGCCTCGGCCACATTTTTCACTGCATTGATGGATTTTGTCGATGCCGGTGATTTGCAGGTTTTTGTGGATGATAAAACCATTGCTATGGTTGATGAACAAATGCAGCAAGGGTTTTTGCCGGCCCAAACCATGGCCAGCGCTTTTAATATGCTGCGCTCCAGCGATCTGATCTGGTCTTATATTGTTAATAATTACATGCTGGGCAAAGACCCGTTTCCGTTTGATCTTTTGTATTGGAATTCCGACAGCACCGCCATGCCCGCCAAGCTGCATCATTTTTATCTTGAGGAATTTTACACCAGAAACGCCTTTTCAAAGGGAGTTTTGACGGTGCAAGATACAGCAGTTCTGGTGTCGGATATCAAGGTTCCCGCCTATCATCTGGCCACAAAAGAAGACCATATCGCGCCCGCTGCTTCGGTTTATATAGGGGCGAAAATGATGGAAAATGCGGATATTCGCTTTGTTTTGGCAGGGTCGGGCCATATCGCTGGCGTGGTCAATCCGGTTGCGGCAGGGAAATACCAATATTGGACCAACGAAGACCTAAGTGCCGATACCTTGCCCGAATGGCTGGAAACAGCCAATGAGACCGCGGGCAGCTGGTGGCCCGACTGGGACCGCTGGTTAAAGAAACGTTCCGGCAAAAAGGTCGCCAAACGTGTGCCGGGAAAAGTCAACGGGTGTTTGGAGGATGCCCCCGGCGCATTTGTCAAAAAACGCTTTGACGTATAAATCTCTTTCTATTGAACACTTGTTCAGTTACCTTGCTGAAAAGGGGTAGTAATGGCGCGAAAAACCGGCTCAAGCGGCGAAAAAACCGCGCGTGATCTGCAAATAGCCGCAACAAAGCTGTTTGCGCGACACGGTTATGCAGCGGTTTCCATGCGCCAGATCGCGGCTGAAATCGGCGTGCAGGCCGGCGCGCTTTATCTGTATACCCCTGATAAACAATCGCTTTTGTTTGATCTGATGCACCGCCATATGCAAGAATTGCTGGATGCATGGCAGGAGGAATCAAAGCTACTGCCGGATGATCCAAAATCACAACTGGTTGGTTTTGTGCGCTTCCACATCCGCTTTCACCTAAAGCGCGTTGACGAGGTTTTTATTGCTTATATGGAGCTGCGAAACCTGTCTGATAGCAATTTTGCCAGCATAACCAGCCAGCGGCAGGCCTATGAAAATCACCTGAAAGCCATTTTGAAATCCGGCGTTGAAAGCGGTAAATTTAATCTGGCAGACCCAAAATTGGCCACCTATTCGATCATTGCCATGTTAACCGGCATCAACACCTGGTTTCGCGATGAGGGTCGGCTGGCCAGCACCAGTGTCGAAGACATTTATCTGGATATGGTTTTGGGCATCGTGTGCTGCAAATCTAGGCAGCAACCAGATTAGACCCAACCATTTGCTGCAAAAATCCCGAGGTTATATATCCGGTTCCATGGGCGTTTCCCAGAATCACATCAAAAGGTTCTGCGGGCTGGCCCAGATCGCTGACCACAATTTCCGCCGCATCAAACCGCCCCGACGATGTATAGATGCCGGGGGTAGCAATGGTTTTTAACCCGCAAATTACTGCATGGCGAATGCCGGATTCGGTGTCGTCAATTGCTACGGATTTGGCAGGGTTAATGGCCAGATCGGCAATCACATAACGATAGGCGGTCAGGGCATTTTGCTGACAATCCTCTGACGTGCGGATCGTATCGAACATACCCAACGCATCAAAGCCCAGCGTATTGGTCACCAGTATTTCAAATTCAATGCGGCTGCGGGTGGATACAATACCAAGCGCAACACCATCACGCCGTGCCTCGTCCATCAATCGGCAAACACCGGGGCGTAGATACGCGGCACCGCCAGCCAGCATTGACAGATAAACCTGCTTTTTCCGCAAGGCAATCTGGCCCAGCATATCAGGTAATAAGGTATGTTGCAGATTTTTAGAGGTCGATATGGCGTTATAAGCCTCCAGCATATCGGCATCTTTTGGCATATGCATCAGATAGCTATAGGTGGCGCGGTTCCAACACCAGCCGGTGTTGAATTCCTCAAATGCTTGGTTAAACGCGGCGCGATGGATTTCGGCGGTTTCGGCCAGGGTGCCATCTACGTCGAAGATGAGTGCTTGTAGCCCCATTTTATCCTCCAGGTTTTTGTTGCTGCTCGACTTAATTTATCGCTCAGAAAGATTACTGGAAGGTTACTATATTTGTGGGAAATCGAGATAAATTTGTGATTTCCCACATCATCTAGTGGTGCTACAGGTCGGGATACATAGGGAATTTATCGCATAATTCCTGAGCCTTGGCAGCAATTTTGGTCTCTGTTTCCCCGTTTCCGTCTGCGCCATTTATCGCCAGCCCGTTAACCACTTCGAGAATCATCTCGCCAATTTGGGTAAATTCTTTCACACCGAATCCCCGTGTTGTGCCCGCAGGGGACCCGAGCCGGATGCCTGAGGTGATCGACGGTTTTTCAGGATCAAACGGAATACCGTTTTTGTTGCAGGTAATTTGGGCGCGCCCCAACGCGGCCTCGGTGGCGTTGCCTTTTACGCCCTTGGGGCGCAGGTCCACCAGCAACAGATGGGTGTCGGTGCCACCGGAAATAATATCCAGACCACCCTTGATCAGGGTTTTGGCCAGCGCATCGGCATTGGCCACCACCGCATCAATATAGGTTTTGAATTCGGGGGTTAGCGCCTCGCCAAAAGCCACAGCCTTGGCAGCAATCACATGCATCAACGGCCCGCCCTGAATGCCGGGGAAAATCGCTGAATTCACCTTTTTGGAAATTTCGAAACTATTGGTCAAAATCATGCCGCCACGCGGGCCGCGCAGGGTTTTGTGGGTGGTGGTGGTGACCACATCCGCATGGGGGAAAGGCGAAGGATGCGCGCCGGTGGCAACCAGACCGGCAAAATGCGCCATATCAACCAGCAACATCGCGCCGACCTCGTCAGCCACCGCGCGGAATTTGGCAAAATCTATCCGGCGCGGAATGGCAGAGCCACCGGCAATGATCAGCTTTGGCTTATGTTCCAGCGCCAAAGCGCGCATTTCGTCATAATCCAGCAGATTGTCTTGTTTGCGCACGCCATATTGCACCGCATTAAACCATTTGCCCGACTGGTTTGGCCGCGCGCCGTGGGTCAGATGCCCGCCCGAGGCCAGGTTCATACCCAGAATAGTATCACCCGGTTTAATCAAAGCCATAAACACAGCCTGGTTGGCTTGCGAACCCGAATGGGGCTGCACATTGATAAATTCGCAGCCAAAAAGCTGCTTGGCACGATCAATCGCAAGGGCCTCGACCACATCCACATGTTCACAGCCGCCATAGTAACGCCGCCCGACATAGCCCTCGGCGTATTTATTGGTCAGCACAGAGCCTTGGGCTTCCATCACTGCGGCAGAAACAATGTTTTCACTGGCGATCAATTCGATCTCGTCACGTTGCCGGCCCAGCTCGCCGGTGATGGCGGCTTTTATGGCGGGGTCGCGGGTTGCAAGGGTTTCGGTAAAGAAAGCAGATTCAGTTTTATCGGACATAGGCTCACTCCGTTGGTGAATTTTTGCCCTTTTAGGGGCAGTTATGCGGCTATGGCAATGCAAAAGCGATGCTCGCGACCGACATTATACCCGACACTATAATAGGCTTGAGTTGCGCGCCAAAGATTGCCACATAAGAATATCGGTTCAGGAAAGTCAAAATGACGATCAGCAAAATCCACTTCACCGCCAGCAGGGCGGATAAGGCACAGGCGGCAATGGCGCGCCTTGTCGGGCTATATGGTCAGGCTGATCTGGAGGATGCTGACGTGATTGTGCCGCTTGGTGGCGATGGGTTTATGCTATCAACCCTGCACAAAACCCAGGACCTGCCCGCGCCGGTTTACGGTATGCATCAAGGCACGGTCGGTTTTTTGATGAATGACTATTCCGAGGAAAGCCTGCTGGAACGTATTAATGCTGCCGAACAGGCGCAGATTCATCCTTTGCATATGACAACGACCTGTTTGGATGGTTCTAAAATCACCGCTTTGGCGATTAACGAGGTGTCTTTACTGCGTGCAGGCCCCCAAGCCGCAAAATTACAGATATCCATCAATGGTCAGCTGCGCATGCAAGAACTGGTTTGTGATGGCGCACTGGTTTCAACCCCGGCTGGCTCAACCGCTTATAATTATTCCGCGCACGGGCCGATCTTGCCGATTGATGCCAATATTCTGGCCCTAACTGCCGTGGCGGCGTTTCGTCCGCGCCGCTGGCGGGGGGCTTTGTTGCCCATGGATGCCAGCATTTGCATTGATGTGCTGGAACCCGATAAACGTCCGGTTTCCGCAGTGGCGGATTCATCCGAGGTGCGTAATGTGCTGCGGGTTGAAATCCGGTCAGAACCACATATCACACATAAATTATTATTTGATCCGGGCCATGGTCTGGAAGAACGTTTATTGCGCGAACAATTTGTCTAGGGGGAAATATGGGACTTAGCACCGGAAACCAGATAAAATGGTGGGGCCTTTTGGCTGTGGCTGTGATCCTGTTTTTATGGATGTTCAGCAGTATTTTACTGCCGTTTATTGCGGGCGCTGCCATTGCCTATTTTCTTGACCCGGTGGCCGACCGGCTGGAGCGTATGGGCATGCCGCGCGCCATGGCTACGTCGATCATTTCGCTAATCGCGATTTTGGTGGTGATTTTCATTCTGTTGCTGATCGTGCCGCTGATTGCCGAGCAACTGGTGGGGCTGTTTCAGTCTGCGCCGGATTATGTGGCCAGATTGCAAGTCTATCTGGGCGAAAAATTCCCGGGCCTGTTTATCGAAGATTCGCGCATTCGCCAGTCTCTGTCCAGCTTCGAGGGTATGTTGAAAGACCAGGGCGTAGTATTTATCAACGGCGTTCTTAGTGGTTCAATGGCCATATTCGATTTTATGCTGATCCTGTTTATCACGCCGGTCGTGGCGTTTTATCTGTTGCTGGATTGGGACAAACTGGTCGCCACGGTTGATGGGTGGATGCCGCGCCAGCATCTTGAGGAAATCCGCAAAATTGCCCGTGAAATCGATGCGGTGCTGGCAGGGTTTGTGCGCGGGCAGCTTACCGTCAGCCTTATTCTGGGCAGTTTTTATTCGATCTGCCTGATGCTGATCGGCTTGCAATACGGGCTGGTGGTGGGCTTGATCGCCGGAATTCTGACCTTTATCCCTTATGTGGGCACTATGGTTGGCGGGGCTTTGTCGATTGGCTTGGCGATATACCAGTTTTGGGATAATCCGGTCTGGATCGCGGTTGTCGGGCTGGTTTTTGTGGTCGGCCAAATGGTCGAGGGTAATTTTCTGACGCCAAAACTGGTTGGGGGTTCGGTTGGTTTGCACCCGGTCTGGTTGATCTTTTCGCTATCGGCATTTGCGGTGCTGATGGGCTTTGCCGGCATGTTGATCGCGGTGCCGGTGGCAGCCAGTATCGGCGTTTTGGGGCGGTATTTTATGGGCAAATATATGGAAGCTGGGCTATATCGCGGCCCTGATTTACCCGAGGATGAGTAATTCTGCCGAACAGCTTGTTTTGCCTTTGCCCGCCCGCCTCGCATTGGGGCGCGATGATTTTTTCATTGCGCCCTGTAATGCCATGGCGGTGCATCAACTGGATGCATGGCGCGATTGGCCCCATCAAAAACTGGCCCTGATCGGACCAACCGGCGCTGGCAAAACCCATCTTGCCCATGTCTGGGCCAGCCAGACCGGCGCAGAAATTGTCGATGTTTTTGATATTGATATACCCCGTCTGGAAAACGCCCCTGCAATTGTGGTGGAAGGTGCTGAAAATGTTTCCGGCAATCCAGCGGCGCAAGAACAGCTTTTTCATCTTTATAATGCCATGAATGCCAGCAAACGTCCCTTGCTTTTAACCGGCCAAACCCCGCCGGCGCGCTGGAAAATAGAGCTGCCCGATCTGGTGTCGCGCCTTTCAGCCATGCCGCTGGTGCATCTGGAAACGCCCGATGATGCGCTGTTGGGCATGATGATGGTAAAACTGTTTTCGGATCGTCAGCTTTCGGTTTCGCCCGAACTGATTGCCTATTTGCTAAAACATATGGACCGGTCATATGGCGATGCGGTGGCGCTGGTTCAGGCATTGGACAGGGCGGCATTTTCGCAAAAACGGCCTTTAACGGTGCCTTTGGCCAAACAAATTCTGGCAGGCTTGCATGGACGCTGATTTTCTTAATAATCCGGTGGATACGGTTTGCGATTGCCCGACCATCGACATCACCGACCCGAAACGGTTTTTCAACCGTGAAATGTCGTGGTTGTCGTTTAACTGGCGGGTGCTGGAAGAATCGGAAAACCCCAAAGTGCCGCTGTTGGAACGGGTGCGGTTTCTGGCAATTTCCGCCACCAATCTTGATGAATTTTACACGGTGCGGGTGGCAGGCTTGCGGCAATTATTGCGTGAAGGCGTAGCCAAGCTAAGCAATGATGGCCAAACCGCGGCCCAACAAGTCGAGGCCATCAATATTGACGCCCATGCCCTGATGCTGCGCCAGCAAATCAGCTGGCGAAAATTACGCCAAGAACTGGCAGCAGAGAAAATCCGGATATTGTCGGCTGCGGATGTTTCGGATGATGACCGCCGGGTGCTTGAAAAAGTATTTCTGGAGCAGGTCTTTCCGATTCTTACCCCCATCGCCATTGACCCCGCACATCCGTTTCCCTTCATTGCCTCGGGCGGGTTTGCACTGGCATTGCAGATGAAACGCAAAGGTGACAAACCAAAACTGGAGGCCCTGCTGCCGGTACCTGCCCAAATTCCGCGCTTTCACCGCATGGCGGATTTGCCCGACGGCACCATCCGGTTTTTGCCGCTTGAAAGCCTGCTGGAAATCTTTTTCACCCAGCTTTTTCCGGGTTATAAATTACAGGGCAACTGCGCGTTCCGGGTGTTGCGTGACAGTGATCTGGAGGTCGAGGACGAGGCCGAAGATCTGGTGCGCGAATTCGAAACCGCCCTGAAACGCCGCAAACGCGGGCAGGTGATCCGGCTGAAAATCTCGGGCAATGCGCCGGATGGCCTGCGCCAGACCATCCTTCAGGAAACCGGCGTGATGCTGGACGAGGTAATCGAGGTGGATGGTTTGATCGGCATGACCGATCTTTCCGAGCTGGTGATAAAAGACCGGCCAGATTTATTGTGGAAACCGTTTTCACCCCGCGTTCCCGAACGGGTGCTGGATTTTGACGGCGATATTTTTGCCGCCATCAAACAAAAAGACATGCTGCTGCACCACCCTTATGAAACCTTTGATACGGTCGTGCAATTCCTGAAACAAGCCGCCGCAGACCCGAATGTTCTGGCCATAAAACAAACCCTGTATCGCACCAGCCGCGATAGCCCGATTGTGGCGGCCCTGTGCGAAGCTGCCGAGGCAGGCAAATCGGTTACCGCAATTGTCGAACTGAAAGCCCGCTTTGACGAGGCCGCCAATATCCGGCTGTCTCGGTCGCTGGAACGGGCGGGCGCGCAGGTGGTTTACGGGTTTATTGACTGGAAAACCCATGCTAAAATATCCACCGTAGTGCGGCGCGAGGGTGAAAAACTGGTGACCTATACCCATTTTGGCACCGGCAATTACCATCCGATTACCGCCAATATCTATACGGATCTGTCGCTGTTTACCTGTGACAAAGCCCTTGGCCGCGATGCTACCAAAGTATTTAATTATGTATCGGGCTATGCCCGGCCCGAAGTGCTGGAAAACCTGTCAATCTCGCCGCTGACCCTGAAAAACACCCTGTTGGGGAATATCGAAGCAGAAGCTGAATTTGCCAAAACGGGCAAACCGGCGGCGATCTGGGTAAAGCTGAATTCGCTGGTCGAGGTTGACGTGATCGATGCGCTTTACCGTGCCAGCGCGGCGGGGGTTAAAATTGATCTGGTCATTCGCGGCATATGCGGATTGCGCCCGGGGGTGCCGGGACTGTCGGAAAATATTCGGGTGAAATCCGTGGTGGGCCGGTTTCTGGAACATTCGCGCATATGTTGTTTTGGCAACGGGTATGGGCTGCCCAGCAGCAAGGCACTGGTCTATATTTCCAGCGCTGACTGGATGGGGCGTAATCTGGCATGGCGGATCGAAACCCTGGTGCAGATTACAAACAAAACCGTGCACGCGCAGATCATTGATCAGGTGATGGCCGCCAATCTGGCTGATCAGGCCCAAAGCTGGGTGTTGCAATCCGATGGTGGTTATATCCGCCACGATGCCGGCGAAAAAGCCTTTTCCTGCCACCGGTTTTTTATGGAAAACCCGTCGCTTTCCGGTCGGGGCCGCGTTGGTGCCAAAGACGCGCCGCGCCTGACCCATTCTCATGATTGATCTGGCCCATGATTGATCCCCATTCAAATCGCATGGCGGTAATAGATGTAGGGTCAAATTCCGTGCGGCTGGTGGTTTTTGACGGAGCGTCGCGCTCGCCTGCATATTTTTATAATGAAAAAGTGCTGTGTGGCCTGGGGGCGGGCATGGCCAATACCGGCCTGCTAACCCCCCCGCTAAATCCAGAGGGCAAACGCCGCGCCATGCTGGCATTGGGGCGGTTTATGGCCCTGATCAAAAACATGGGGCTGAAATCCATTGCCGGTGTGGCCACCGCCGCGGTGCGCGAAGCCTCGGACGGTGCTGAATTTTGCCAAGACGTATTGCGGGAATTCGGCCTTGATCTGCATGTGGCCACAGGGGCAGAGGAAGCCCGGCTTTCGGCCCAGGGCGTGTTGCTTGGCTGGCCCGATGCCGAAGGGCTGGTCTGTGATATTGGCGGCGCATCCATGGAGCTGGCAGAGCTGAAAAACGGCAAGGTCGGGCAATGCGTGACCTCGGCTTTGGGGCCGCTGAAATTGCAAGGGTTTGCCGGCGATATTGACAGGCATATTTCCAGCCAGATCGCTGCCATGCAGATGTCGGCGCAGGCCGCGCGTCTGTTTTTGGTGGGTGGATCATGGCGCGCGCTTGCGCGGCTGGATATGACGCGAAATGCCTATCCGTTAAAAGTGTTACACGAATATACGCTGCGCCCCGAACAAATGCTGGAAACCGCTATTTGGGCCGAAAGCCGCACCGCCGAGGAACTGGCGGAATATACCGACACATCCATGGCGCGCCTGAAACTGGTGCCGCTGGCCGCCAAGGTTATGGTGCATCTTGTGAACCGGCTAAACCCTAAAACCCTTGCGATTTCCAGCTATGGTATCCGCGAGGGTATGTTGTTCGAAAAAATGCCGCAAAAAACCCGAAACCTTGATCCATTGCTTGAGGCCTGCCGGTTTATGGAGCAATCCAACGCCCGGTTTCCCGGCTTTGGCGACGCGCTTTACCACTGGCTTTTGCCGCTTTATGCAGGGCAAACCCCCGGATTTTTGCGCCTGATGCATGCGGCTTGCCTGTTGCATGATGTAACCTGGCGCAGCCATCCCGATTATCGCGCCGATATGAGCTTTGAGGCTGTAACCCGCGCCAATATGGGCGGCGTAAACCATCAGGGACGGCTGTTTTTGGCGCTCGCGATCCGGTCGCGCTATAAATCTTCGGGCTTTGACAACCAGCCTGCCTTGCTGTTGCTGGATGATGAAACCGCCACTCAGGCGCAAAAGCTGGGCAAAGCCATGCGACTGGGCGCGATGGTTTCTGCGGCTTTGGCCAAAACGCTGGCCCAGACCGAAATTTCGCGCAGTGACAACACCATCACGCTTTGCCTGTCGCAAACAGGGCTGGCCGGAGAGGTGGTTGAAAAACGCCTTAACAGCCTTGCGGCAGCATTTGATTGCGATGCAAAGCTGACCTATAAAAATTGAAAAAAGCGGCCCGATGCACGAGCCGCTTTTAATATCTCCCTGAGACTTGAGCCATTTTCCACAAGGCCTTTTGTCAAAGCTGTCGAGCCCATCCTGACGGTTTCCCGTGGCGTTCTTCTGATCAGCTTGTCCTTGCTTATAGCGCCGTTAACCGCGATTCTGCAACGGTTTTTTAGGTATTTCACAAATCAATTCATTGCAGGCCATGCGCCCTTGCCTTAAACCAAGCTTAACAGTTTATTCGGAGCCTACCCCATGCGTCTTTCCCGCTATTTCATGCCCACCCTAAAGGAAAACCCGGCCGAGGCAGAGATTGTCAGCCATCGTCTGATGTTGCGCGCCGGTATGATCCGCCAATCAGCCTCGGGGATATATTCATGGCTGCCTCTGGGTTTCAAAATTCTGCGTCGTCTCGAAGATATCGTGCACGAAGAACAAATGCGCGCGGGCCATATTCCGATGCTGATGCCGACCGTACAATCGGCGGATCTGTGGCGCGAAAGCGGACGCTATGATGCGTATGGCGAGGAAATGCTGCGGATCACCGATCGTGGCGGCCGTGATTTGCTATATGGCCCGACAAACGAAGAACTGATTTCCGATATTTTCCGTAATTCGGTGAAATCTTACAAAGAACTGCCGAAAACCCTGTATCACATCCAGTGGAAATTCCGCGACGAGGTCCGCCCGAGGTTTGGCGTGATGCGGGGCCGCGAATTTTTTATGAAAGACGGCTATAATTTTGACATCGATCAGCCTAGCGCCTTGCACGCCTATAATCGCCATCTGGTCAGTTATTTGCGCACCTATGAACGCATGGGGCTAAAAGCCATCCCGATGAAAGCCGATACCGGCCCGATCGGTGGCGATTACAGCCATGAATTTCTGGTGCTGGCTAAAACCGGCGAATCCGAAGTGTTTTACGATAGCGCCGTAACCGATTTATCGCTTGGCGATCGTGCAATTGATTATGACGATTACGCGCAATGCCAAGGGGTGTTTAACGAGTTCACCACGCCATACGCGCGCACCGACGAAACCCATGATGCAGACCTGTTTGCGCAGGTTCCGGCAGATCGCCAAAAAACCGCGCGCGGCATCGAGGTGGGGCAGATATTCTATTTTGGCACCAAATATGCCGATAGCATGAATGTAACCGTGGATGATCGTGACGGTAAAAAGGTCAAGGTGCATATGGGCAGCCACGGTATCGGGGTTTCGCGTTTGATTGGTGCTTTGATCGAGGCAAATCATGATGATAACGGCATTATCTGGCCTGAATCTGTGGCGCCGTTCAGGGTGGGTATTGTTAATTTGAAACAAGGCGGCGAAGCCACTGATCCGGTTTGTGAAATGCTCTATAAGGGTTTGCAGCTTTGCGGGCTTGATCCGCTTTATGATGATCGCGATGAACGGGCAGGCACCAAATTTAACGATATGGACCTGATCGGCGTGCCGTGGCGCATCACCGTTGGCCCGCGTGGCTTGAAAAACGACATGGTGGAACTTACCTGTCGTGCCACAGGGGAATCCGAGGAAATGTCTCCCGAAGCAGCGCTGGATCGTTGTGGCCAGATTTTTACTGATAAAGGATTGTTGCTTGGCTAATTCTCCGACCCGACCGTTTTCCGGTTTTGAATGGACTATTGCGTGGCGATACCTGCGCGCGCGCCGCGCCGAGGGCGGCATTTCTGTCATTGCATGGTATGCCCTGATCGGCGTGATGCTGGGCGTGGCAGTATTGATTGTGGTGCAAGCAGTGATGGTCGGATTTCGCGAAGAATTCACCGATAGAATACTGGGGGTTAACGCCCATATCACTGTGTATTCAGCCGAATATGACAGGGCAGCTGGCCGGTCGCGCAGCATTGAAAACTATGCAGAAATGACCGCTGCCATTGCGGCTGTGCCGGGGGTTAGCCGTGCTGCGCCGATTATCAAGGCGCAGGTGATGGCCTCGGCCAACGGGCAAAATTCCGGGGTGCAGATTTACGGCGAAACACTGGCAGATTTGCAATCGCTGGATCTGATCATCAACCCTGAATATTCTTCGGGGGATCTGGCCAATTTCAACAATGGCGTGGCGATCGGTTCGGGCATTGCGCGGGCATTAAACCTGCGGGTCGGCGATTTTATCCAGCTTATCGCGCCGGACGGGGTGAAATCGCCTTTTGGCACCACCCCCCGGATCAATGATTACGAGGTGGTATATATTTTCCGGGTCGGGCGGTCGGATATTGACCGGACCCGCATCTATATGCCGTTCGTTGAGGCGCAAAACTTCTTTAATCGTGAGGGTTTAGCCGACGAAATTGAAGTGCTGGTCGAAGATCCGCAAAAGGTGGATGATCTGCGCGAGGCCCTGCAGGAGGCCACCAATTACACCACCCAAATCTGGACATGGCGCAATGCCAATGGCGCGTTTCTGGCAGCGCTTGATACCGAACGCCGCGTAATGTTTATCATCCTGTCGCTGGTGGTTTTAATCGCGGCCATGAATATTATTTCCGGCCTTGTCATGCTGGTGAAAAACAAAGGCCGCGATATTGGTATTTTGCGCACCATGGGCCTGACCCAAGGGTCGATTATGCGGATATTTTTCATCTGCGGCTCGTTGATTGGCGTGATTGGCACCCTGCTTGGCGTGGTGCTAGGCAGTGCGTTTGCCTATTATATTTCCGACATTCAACAACTGGTGGAATGGGTGGCAGGGCGGTCTGTCTGGGACCCGACTGTGAAGCTGTTAACCGAAATTCCGGCGCGTTTACGGTTTGAAGACGTGGCCCTGACCGCCATTCTGGCGCTGGTATTATCGCTGTTAATCACCATTATTCCAGCCCGAAATGCCGCGAAACTCTCACCTGTTGAGGCCTTGCGATATGAATAACCCCGTATTGGAACTGCGTAATATTTCCAAAAAATATTTTGCCGGAAAACCCAATGAAATTTCGGTGCTGAACGGCACAAATTTCACCCTTCAGCGCGGCGAAATCGTTGGTTTGATTGCGCCATCGGGGGCAGGCAAATCAACCATGCTGCAAATCGCCGGCCTGCTGGATGATGCAAGCTCGGGCGAGGTGCTGATTGACGGCGTGCAGGCCAATACCGGCAAAGACAAAGCCCGCACAAAGCTGCGCCGTGAAACCATCGGTTTTATTTATCAATTCCATCACCTGTTGCCGGAATTTTCAGCCCTTGAAAATATCGCCTTGCCGCAACGCGCCAACGGGGTTTCAAAAGCCGATGCAAACCAGCGCGCCCGCGAATTGCTGGACCGTGTCGGCTTGTCAAAACGTTATGACCATCGCCCGGCGGAATTATCAGGTGGCGAGCAACAGCGGGTGGCTTTTTGTCGGGCTTTGGCCAACCAGCCAAAAATTTTGTTGGCCGATGAACCCACCGGAAACCTTGACCCGGAAACCTCGGATCAGGTTTTTGCAGCCTTGATGGAACTGGTGCGCGAAACCGGATTATCAGCCCTGATCGCCACCCATAACCATGAATTGGCCAACCGGATGGACAGGGTTGTGCGCATGGAATCAGGGCAATTGTTTGAGCTTAATTCGGGATCAGACCCCGTATAAAACCGGTCAAATCATCTGTGCGATGCTGAATATGCGCCGCCTCGCTTTTTGTGCCAACCAACACGGTTTTCAGGCCCATATTATGGGGCACAGCCAGATTGCGCGGGTCATCCTCAAACATAACCGCGTTTTTATGGTCCAGATTCACACTGCCAAATACCCGTTCAAACGCGATTTTATGGGGTTTT